>NZ_JAUBTK010000061.1:0-49507 GCF_036702455.1 Microcoleus sp. D2_18a_D3 | reverse complement strand
AGCTTATAGTATCAAGGGACTCGCGAGTTCATTCATCTTTCTAAATCCTGTTTTCTTACTTTTTCAGCAAGCCCTAAATAGGCGTTATTTTTCCGAACCTACTTCCGTTATTTTTAGACTCAAAACAGCCGAAAACCTTGTAAATTCGTGAAACCTCCCTCAAATTAGGGGCTAAATGCTCAAATTAACTTCCGCTATTTTCCGAAACTGATTCCCTTATTTTGAAACAAGCAGCGATCCACTCTTCAGCTAGTGCGTAACTGCGGACTCTTGACCCCGAACCTGCTAAAACTGGATGGATCAAACTACCTTCAGTCCACTCAAGCAGCCATTCGCGGGCCGTCTTGTCCGAAATCCCAAACCAGGATGCAACATCTGAAACGTCGATGGCAAAAGGATTTTCCACTCCATCCAAAACCCTTGCCAAAAGTCGGGTGAGGAGTTGTTGAGAGCGACGTGGCAATGCTTCCCAGGGTAGGGCATCAGGAGAAGCGCCTTGATAAAGAGACTTAGCTTTAGCTTGCAGTTCATCGGCGGCACGAGCCATCGTCTCCACAAAGTAAAGCAGCCAGGGCGTGTGGTCTGGGTCGTGGCGACCTTCGTAGAAGTTCACCGGCAGTCCCATCTGCAACGAACGGTAATAGCGATCGCGATCGGCATTAAAATACTCATCAAATGAGAAAAACCCTCGCATTCGATAGCCGGAACGCCACAGTTCAGCAGTAGCCAATAGCCGTCCCGTGCGACCGTTCCCGTCGTTAAATGGATGGATACTGAGAAAGCGGTGCGTCAGAATAGCCGCACGGATAGGGGCTGACCATTCTGCTGCTGTCGTTGAAGATAGCCAATCGACTAATTCCCGCATCAGGGCGGGTACGTCCCCCGGTTCCGGTGGTCCGTAATCGATCGCCCGCGTGACTGTATCCACCACAGGGCATTCTGTAATGCGATACTCGCTTTTGCTACCCCGCCGCCCGCGACCGCGCACGATGACTATTCGGTGCAGTTCTTTGATAAATGCTTCTGTAATCGGGGTTTGGGCTTCTGCGAATTCTTCCACCCGATCGAGTGCCCGCCAGTAATTTCGGACTTCCTGTTCAGCATCACTTCCCGTGCGCGAGCTCCTGGCGATCGCCCGTCGCACCGCCGCTTCATCCAAGGGATTACCCTCAATCTGAGTAGAGCTGCGCGTACTTCTTTGCAAAGCATCGTGGCGCAGGCGTAGAGTCGTATCAGGTGGCAATGGTAACACCTTAATGACAGCACGGGCACCCTCGATGACTCCCAAATGCTTAACCAGATTGTGATTGTATGAGAAGCGGGGAATAAAGCTCATAGACTAATAGTTCTGAAGTTCGCGATCGATTTCTTCAACAGTTCTGGAAACATGACGGCTGCGGATTTCTGTAAGCAATTCCAACACTTTACGCCGCCCGCCTTCAGGCTTTTCTGGTATAATCACAAAAACTTCAACCTCTTCACCAACAGAACCAGGCGGCACTTGAATTTCAAGTTTATTTCCTGCAAGAACTTTGGTTGTAATTCGTATTGCTGACTGCATAATTCCTCCTTTGCGATGATTAATTTTCAACAGCCCCTAAAGCTTTGAGCGTAACTTTCTCAACTTCCGTTAAACCCGTAACTCCAGCAATATTCATGTTTTCATAAGGTCTGTCACTTTTGAGGATTTTGAGGCACTCACCAGTCTCAATCTCCCACATCATAATTGTGCCATCCCGACTACAAGCAGCAATAATTTTTTCATTTGAACTGAAGGCAACTGAGTTAATTCTACTGGTATGATCTTGCAAAATTTTGAGACATTCACCTGTACGGATATCCCATATTCTTACCGTTCCATCTACACTTCCACTAGCAACTATTTCACCAGAATAACTAAAGGCAACTGAACGTATCCAATCAGTATGCCCGTGAAAAATATTGAGGCATTCACCGCTGTTGATATCCCATAGTCTGACTGTTCGATCGACACTACCACTAGCAAGTATTTCACCGTTGTGGCTAAAGGCGATCGCGCGCGCCCAACCCGTATGCCCCTGCAAGATTTTGAGGCATTCACCAGTATGGATATCCCACAGCCTTACCGTTCCGTCATAACCTGCACTGGCAAATATCTCGCCCAAAGGACTGAAGGCAGTCGAGTGTACAGAATTGTTATGCCCCTGCAACGTTTTGAGGCATTCGCCAGTACCGATATCCCACAACCTCACCGTTTGGTTATAACCTGCACTAGCAAGTATTTCACCCGAAGGACTGAAGGCGATCGATCGTGTTTCATTGCCAAATTCTGGCAAAGTATGGAGGCATTCACCACTGCGAATATCCCACACCCTCAATGTTTCGTCATAACTGCTGCTAGCAAGCCTTTCACCATTTGGACTGAAAGCAACCAAGTTTACCCGATCGAGATGCCCGTGCAAGATTTGGAGGCACTTACTGCTGCTGACATCCCACAGCTTGACTGTTTTTTCGTCATCGCCGCTGGCAAACATTTCACCGTTTGGACTGAAGGCGATCGACCTTACTTGATTGCTATGCCCTTGCAAACTATTCAAGCATTCACCGCTGTTGATATCCCACAGCCTCAGCGTTTTATCGTAACTGCCACTAACAAGTATTTCACCGTTTGGACTGAAAGCGACTGACCCTACTCGATCGTTATGCCCTTGCAAAGTATTCAAGCATTCACCGCTGTTGATATCCCACAGTTTTGCAGTGCGATCGAAACTTCCACTTGCGAGTATTTCCCCCGAAGGACTAAAGGCGATTGACCGTACTCGATCGAAATGTCCCTCCAAAGTTTTGAGACATTCACCGCTACCGATATTCCACAGCCTCACTGTTTTGTCGCCACTTCCACTAGCAAGTATTTCACCAGCAGAATTGAAAGCAACTGAATACAGGTTTTTAGTATGTCCCTCCAATATTTTCAGACATTCACCACTGTTGATATTCCATAGCCTTACTGTGTTGTCGCCGCTGCCACTGGCCAACATCTCACCAGCAGGATGGAAAGCGACTGAAAACACATTTTCAGTATGACCGTGCAAAATTTGCAGGCATTTACCCGTGCGGATATTCCATAACCTTATCGCGCGATCGAAACTCCCGCTAGCAAGTATATTCCCATCAGGATGGAAGGCGACTGACATTACTGATTCGGTATGTCCCTGCAAAACTTTTAAACATTCACCAGTCTTGACATCCCATAACTTGATTGTATTTTCATAACTGCCACTAGCAAGTATCTTACCGTCAGGACTGAAGGCGACAGACTCCACCACGTTGGTATGTCCTTTACAGGTCAATATTTCTCTGCCACTGCTAGCTTCCCACAAGCTAACTACGCCATCACTATCACCTGTAGCTAACAGTTTGCCATCAGGACTAAATATTACTGACCGAACACTGCTGAAGATTTTAGTAAAATCAGAATTAGCTAAATTTGCTTCAGCAAAATTGACGCGGTGCAAGCTAGCATTTGTAAAATCAGCACCTAAAATAACTGCACGAGAAAGGTCTTTTCCTTCTAACGCAGTGCGATCGATTTTCACCAACACCGTCGCCGCATTCCCTCCCACATAATCTACCTCACTTTCACTTTTTCCCCGCGTTGCTTCCAGAATTTCCAATAATTCCTCCGTAGCTGCCCCTACATCGAGGCAGGGCCGGCACGAGTGTACAGCCCCTACCATTGGCAACAACAAATCCATCACTGCTTTTGTCAGCGGCGCGTGTCCGAAACTCTGACGGAGTTGCCCTAAATCTTCAGCAGCAAATCCCTGCAAAGGCGCGATAAGTTCACCATTATTTCTCTTTTTGGCTTGCAATCGACAATAATTAGACCAAGCATATTTTTGAGGCGCTGCATTACGATCTAAACAAGACTGTTCTGGCGCAACTAATTCGGTAAAATCAGCCGCCAAAACTCCCAATTCCGCCGCAAATTTATAAGCGACAAAAAACTCTAATAACGAACGGTGGGCTGGAGTATAATCGCCATCTGCATTGCGGATCAGCATCGTTTGACCCATCATGTCATAATGCCAGTGGTCTAAGTCTTTTTCCTCTTGGACGACGGAACCAAACAGGCCTCGAATGCGATCGGGAAAACCGCGATAATTGAGGCTCATTTGGTCGGTAGACAGCATTTCCCAAGACAGTTCGCACAAAAAGTAAAGCTTATCTGCTACAGAAGTAAAAGTACGTTCTGCTTTGATATCTCTCTCTATCTTCCGCCGCACCGCATACAGATAAATCCGCGACATATCGACGGGTTTTCCAGCTTCAATATCGGGCAATGCTTCCAAAATTAACTCTGTCATCACCGGGCGACGCGCTAAATCTAATAGTTGCGGGTTTCCCATGACTTTTTCGACTGTCGCCGCTTCAGTTTGAAATGACAGCGCTTGCCGAATTTGCGCGTCGTTAAATTTTTCTAGTTCTAAGACTTCAAATTGGGGAGTTTCGCCAGTTAAAATGGTTGTTGATGCTTGCAGTTCTGCATTGAACAATGCCCGTCCTTCCTTGCCTTCAGGAAAGTGTTCGGTACGGCAAGTGAGGATGACTTTTGCGCCGGGAACAACGGCTTTTGCTAATTCCCAGAAGTTGTTGATGGTTTCTTGCCGATCGCACTTAGCGGCCATTTCATCAAAACCATCGAAAATCAACAGAAATTTGCCCATGCGATTCAGTTGTTCAAAAGCCGAATAACCTGCCAAAGGTATCTCGTGCTTGCGAAAGAAAAACTCGGAAAATAGCGACTCAACGCTAACTGCTTTGGCGTAATCTCGTAAAGGAATTACTAACGGCAAACGCGGACGTTCCAAGCCGCGCTTTTGAGCTTCTTTGTAGCGTTGCAGCGCCATCCAAGCATAGTGCATCGCAAACCAAGTTTTCCCGGTTCCAAATTCTCCTAAAACTGAAATATGTTCTTTTACTGGATCATTCAACCACAGGTCAATATAACCTTCGATCCAGCCATCTCGCCCGTCATAATGACTGACGCCTATCTTGCGGTTAGTATCGGGGTCAATTTCTTCTTTCGTACAGGCTAGCGGCACATATTTGGTATCAATTTCTCGGCTAGTAATTTCTGTTTCTAGCCAATCCAGATAAGCGGTGAAATCGGCATCTTGGTCGAGTAATTCATCGAAGGTATAACAAGCTAAATCGCGATTTTCATCTTTTTCTACTTCATCCCGCGCGGCGCGACTGATGCGGCGGGCGGTGACTAACCAGCCTTCATCGGTGCGCTGTCTTTCCACCGACTCGCGCAAAGCTGAGATGTCTCTGAGTCCCGCTTCTCCGGCAATTCCGCGCACTAAAATGCGATCGTACTTTTTGCGTCTGACGGGAACATTGATAATCAATTCAAAATAGTTATCTTCCCAAATTTCATATTTCTCAAACTGATAATTTAATGTTTCAAACCAACCTCGAACTTGTTGCGATAAAATAAAAACTTTAGACTTTTGAATATTAGTTGATGCTGCGGCGGGAAGTGCGGGATAATCTTCAGCTTCCAGTCGTGCAAATTCGGTGCGAATTCCTTCGATAGTGGGAAGGCGTTCGATGCGATCCATTACCATAGATAGGCGTTTTTGCAAAGAGGCGATCGCATTTCCCACCATCACATCTCCCAGCGTCCGCGTCCGCTTGGCTACTTCCATAAACACGGCGGCAAATGCCATGAATTCCCGTCGGGGGTCAATGCCTAAATCTCGAATTTCTTTGCCTAAAGCACTCTCATTCAGATATTCATCGCCTGCTTGAATTAAAATGGCTGGGCTATCGGACTCGAAAGCTTTGCGAAATGCTGATTCAATCTCTTTTTGGCGAAACAGTTCTAAAATCTGCTTGGGTTTGCCAGCGCCGTATTCTACTAAAGTATAAACATAAACTCCGCTAAAATCTGCCGGCGGAGCATCGGGGTCGAGGTTAAATCTTTTTAATAATTTGATTACTGTTTCGTTGCGCTGAAACTTGTCTTTGACGGTGCCGAAGGGAATTGCCGTCAGGAGGCTGATAACTAAGTCGAGACTAATTGGGATCATGGAGGTATTCCTATTTGTCCGTGGAAGTAAGGCTCAAATCGGTAGGCTGTGTCCCTGAAATGCGTTGCGACAGCAAACTGCTGTAATTCTATGTTAACAGGAGTTACGCACTCCGGCAAAAGAAACCGGGTTTTTAGAGACTCTGCTGGCTGGAACGAAATTTTTTCGGAAAAAACCCGGTTTCTGACTACCCGTGCGTAGGTTATATTCAGTTAATTAGTTTAGCATATTTTACCACAAATGACGATAAGAAAACCGAGCAAAAACCGATATGTTTTGTAGTAGAATTAACTGTCATATTATTTGTTATATCCTGAATGCAAAAGCTAAAATATAGATAACTTACAAATAAATCTTGCTAACTATGAAAATACAATCGTCTGTCTTAGTCCACCTGGGATTTGGCAAATATGTACGCTCCGATCGAGTAACAGCAGTAATACCAATTGAAGAAGAACGGGGGCCAGGTCGGCGCACTTTTGTGCACGTAGACGGCGAAGCAGACCCGATCGTTGCTTCGCGCGCGGAAGATACAATTGTTCGCGATTTGGTGCAGGAACCGCGCGAAATAACTCAAGCTCGGCAGCAACAAGAAATCCTCCAAGATTTGCTGGCCGATTTGAGCAATGTTAACGTCACCGTGCGCCGCATCAGCCGCGATGAAGGCGGACTCGATCTCGAACGTTTGGAGCGCCGCATTCGCCAAATTTTAGACGCCTAAAAAAGAAAGACCGCCCGGGCGGTCTTTCTTTTTGTTTGTGTCGCTAAAAATTTTCATCTAAGGGTTTCAATGTAATTTCGATGTCCGATAAACCGGTGAGTTTTTCCACCACGGGTTCTTCTTCAACTCGCGGTACAAAAATAGTTAAACCTCCCGGAACGCACTCAATAGAAACCGGAGTCATGCCGATGATTTCGCCGTCTACAACCACTTTTTGAGGCGGCTCAGTAGTAATTTTTACTTTTTTTGCCCGCAAATAACCGATGTCGTCGCGATCGGTAGGATTGCCGGTCAAAGCTGTTTGCAATAGGTGATAAGAAGCTGCGATCGCCCCTGCTTTATTCTGAGGCGCCACCAGCGTTATGTCCAGCAAGCCGTCATCAAAAATAATCCCTGCCGGGCCTTGAGCTAAAATGGAAGTAGCCGGCGCTGCATTCGCCACTGTCACCGCCACAGCAGTAAGGCTGATAATTCTATCTTCGGTTTCGATTTCCGCTTCAAATCTTTCTAAATTGTTTAACTGTTTAATTCCCGATAGAATGTAAGCCAGCATTCCCCAGCGATTCTTCATTTCGCGATCGGCTAGTTCGACGGTTTCCGCCTCAAAACCCACTCCTGCTAACAAAACCATCGGCATTTCATCGTTGCAAATCGCCGCATCCACCACCCGCGTCAACCCTCCCAAAATATTTTCACAGGCGGTTTCAATTGTATTCGGAATGTCTAAAGCATTAGCAAAAGCATTAGCAGTTCCCCGCGAAATAATTCCTAAAGGAATATTTGTGCCCACAATCGCCCCAGCAACTGCGGATAATGTGCCGTCGCCCCCGCAAGCAATAATTGCCTCAACTCCCCTAGCAACTGCTTCGCGGGCGATTTGATCTGCGTCTAATTCGGGGGTTGTCAGCCGAATGTCTAAGTCAATAAGAGGCTCTAAAAGTTCCTGAATTCTAGCTAAGTCTTGGTCGGGGTCGCTGTTACCGGCGACGGGATTGAAAATTAGGCAAGCTGAACGTTTCATATTTGGGAATTGGTAAGGGGTAATTGGTAATTGGTAATTGCTCATTGATAATATTATGTCCGGTCAATTGGCAACAATCAAATTGGTTTGTAGTGAGAACTCCAGTCCTCATCAAACTCGCTGGGACTTAAGTTCTCGCTACAAACCTAGAACGGTGCAGTATTTGTGCTAGAGGTTTAATTAAGACTTGACAAAAGTCCACTCTAAGACTTCGCGGGGAGCTTTGTGCAACGCTTCCTTGATTTCCTGGTTGCTGTCGAACTTGACTTTATCCAAAAGGCACGCTTCGACGTTCACAGTAAACTTATCTTCTTCAAAAGGCCAAGGAGTTACAGTCACGAGTTCGTTGCTGTGCTGTACAATATCGTAGCGCTTTCCGTCCGGGCCGACACTAATTTCTAAAGCTCGTTCTCCGGCGGGTAACTCGCGGCTGCAAAGAATTAATGATAGCCGATCGCACCACTGGAAAAAAGCATAAGCTGCCTTAGCATCTTCCTCGGAAATATTCAACTCTTTTTGCCATTTTTTTTGATTTTCCAGTTGTTCGTCCAAAAACTCATCGAGTTCCTTCGACTCTCCCCGCTTTCCTTCATTGAGATAGCTCATGTGCATAGAAATCAGCATTGCTACCCACCTACCGCGATAGAGGGAATTCTCCGTCATGGCTTTAATTTTCGGCAGAGAAGTTTCCGTCTGCAACGTAAAATCAAAGGGCGCGCCCGCTTCAGTCAAAATATTTTCTTCCCATTCTTTCTCCAAATCGTCGTGATGGGAAATAGCCGCTATGGTTTCATAGAGGCGAAGCGGAGATTTCGAGCGCTTCCACTGTCCGCCAAGTTGCGCCGCGAGTAAAGCGTGGGCGCGGTGGTAAATAATTTCCCAGCCGGTGGCGGTTAAATTAGCAATCATTGAATTTTTCTCCTCAATTAAGTTAATACGAGTATTTTGTGACAGCATTCGGATCTCGATCGCCCCTAGCCTTAAAAAAGCGGGAACCGGAATCGGTCAAAGCCCAGGTTTTTCAAGGGGATCGAGACTTACAGAAAAACGAAAGTTAAATCACAAAAGGTTCGATCGAGATATCCTGCCATTTCCCCTCAAATCGTTCGACAACCAAAGGTCGGATGCGGAACTTCGGGGGACACCCATCGAGAACATCAATCCGCAAACACGAATAAGGACGGCGTTTGTAGGAACCTTGACCGCTGCGGCCGACAAATAGCAAAGATTCCGCTACCCGCCGGCTGGCTGTTTCGGAACCAGACTGCCGCGCCAACCGATAAGCTTCAGGACTCAAAGCTTCCTGCAACATCGGCCCTTCCGGGCGCTGGCGGCGGAGACTGTGACCGCTTCCCCCGCAGACAATCCAATTAATCCCAGAGTCGCCGTGTCCAGTATCCCCAGTCCGCAGGTATTCCAAACAGTGAGCGTGGCCAGTCAGCACCAAATCTACTAGCGGACGCCCCCGCGCCACCTCCCCAACTGCATCGGCCACCCCGTCGAGCACCTCGCGCAATCGCAACCGAACCGCCAAAGTTTGAGCTTGATTCCACTTTGTCGCCTCTGTCACGTAGGGGGGATGGTGCAGGTAAATTACCCGCCCCCGCACCTCGGAATCGCGCCAAGAGTCAATCAGCCTTTTTTTCAGCCATTCGAGCTGTTCAACGTCGGTGGCGGCTGTTCTGTCGGGGGACAGTTGTTTGTCAATATCCATCAACATTTCGTCAACTTGCTCTAATTTGGCGGTCAAGTCGTCTAGCTGTTCGTCTTCCTCGGGAATTTCGGGCTTCAGCCGATCGCACATTTCGAGCATTACCAATTTTTCTTGTTCCAATTTCTGGCGATCGAGTTCCAAATCCTGGCGGCGAATGTCGCCCTGTTTGGTTTTCGGGATCGGTAACGGTTCGTTGAAGGTGTTGGAGTCGAGGGCGAAGAAGTCGATGCCGCCGCTGCGGAAGGTGTAGTAGCGGTTGGGTAAGCGGGTAAAGCGTCCGGGTTGGTAGCGGAGGCAGCGGCCTGTGCTGGTGCTGGCGGTGTAGTGGGCGTCTAGGTGGCGATCGAGCTCTCCCGGCATTTTGTGAGCTTTGAGGTAGTCGAGAAAGGCTTTAGCGTAGGTATTTCCGCGATCGGAACCGTGCCAGCCGACATCGAGATCCAACTTGGAACCCAACAGCCGGCGCAGCGGTAAAGCTGTGGCCGACAGAATGCCGTAGACTATCGGCAAGTCGTAATAGTCGTGGTTTCCCGGTACGGGCAAAAACGGAAAATTAAACACCATGCGATCGTAGGCAATCCGGGAGGGATGCTCGCCGCCGACAATAAATTCTCGGTAGGGGCGAATAAAGTTTTGCAAGTAATATTCGCTGGAACCTACGAGATAAACGACATCGCCCGTGTGGAGGACGAAACGGCAAGTTTCGCGCTCCGAAACCATCAGTTCGGCAATCTGCCGCTGGGGATTGTAGCCGCGGTGATTGCCCGTGCCGCTGTCGCCTACGACTAAAAACGAAAACTCTGGAGAGTCGGTGGTTTGAGATTCTAAAACCATCCGAGTTTGGTCGATTCCCCGATCGACGATCGAGTGTTCTTGCCACCGCACCCGCTCTTTCATTTTGCGGATTTTGACTGTTATTTGCGGGTCGGAAACGAATTTCAATTCACCTCTTCTCCAAAATTGCTGAGTTCCTAGTTATTAATATTGCAGCGATCGGGCGAGTTTTTACATCTCTCTAAAAGCTGAAAATCGAGGCGCGGGTACTCCGAAACCGGGTTTTGGACGAGAATACAGCGTTACAACTCACATCTTGCACCATTCTCTTCAACCCGCCGGGGGTTGAAACCCCCGTCTGACAGCGAAAGTCGGTTAAAACTGATATCTTGCACCATTGTCAAGAACGGGCTCTCCGGCCCGTTCCACAAAGAATGAGTCTTCTTGTGGAACAGGCCGAAAAGCCTGTTCCTAAACAAGTAATTGAGAATGGTGCAAGATGTGAGTTAAAACCGACTGAAAAGCTGATAGGAAAAGACTTTTAGTCTTCTAAGCGAGGACTTTCGCTCTCTCGACAGGAATTTCCACCCCTGGCGGTTAGTGGTGGGGGAATGCTGGTTTCGACTGGCTCAAGAAAAATTTCGGTTAAGAAAAAGGAATTACGAGAGAGTATTTCTCGCAATTTGCGGTTTGATTAGATTGAGAGTATGAGCTTTCGTTTTACCTAGTTAATAGCTGACACAATTCTCAAAAAAACGAATAAATTAATCGATATTTATTTACCAGTTTTTAACTCTAATTGCTTCTAATCCTTATGCTGTCGTCACATCGAGGTTAAGTCAATTGGCTGTGCAAATTATGCACAATTGCGCCTCAGTGAGCCATTCAGCTTCTGCCCAGATGTCTAGTGTTTTTGCGAAATAGTTTTAAGGTTCTGGACTGGAGGAATTAAACCCCCTAATCCTTTCCTCCCCGCAACTATTGCCCAGGAGTGTTCAGGTTTTATTTGATAATCTTAATCAACGCTCAAGGCATCGAACCACTGTAAAATCCGATTCCATGCCCACCACCGATCGCTATCAGCAAATTGATGCTGACAACGTTTACTACTGATATGCCCAACATGACCGCCGTAGGCTGTCACCACTAATTCTAAGGCAGGATTGTTCGCGCTAATGGCTTGCAACTCAGGGACAAGCACCGGGTCAAACATCGGATCATCTGCTGCATAAAGGATGTAAGTGGGTTTTTTGAGGTGAGGCAAAATGTGTAGAGCGCTGCTAGCGTCATAGTATTCTTCCACAGAGGAGAAACCTAACGGGCCAATTACCAGTTCATTGTCAAAGCCCCAAATGCTGTTGGCGCGTTCAATAGCGGCTGGATCGATCGCCCCTGGATGTGATGCGGCTATCTGTTTTGCTAGTTTTTTTAACTGTCGCGCGATCGCTTTTTCTAAAAATTTCCCCCACTCATCTTTAACTAGATAAGACAGAGAACGGTTCGAGTCCAAGCTGGGGCAAATCACCGCCGCGCCTGCTAGTTCTGACTCTTCGATCCCTAAGTCAGGCCCCCAATCTGCGATCGTCTGAGCTGATTTTACAGCCCACAAGGCTAATTGTCCGCCCAGAGAATAACCCGTGAACCAAAAAGGCGCGGGACATCCCATTTCTTTAGCAGCAGCAGCAATCCGAACGAAATCTTCACCTTCGTATAGGCCATCTGAAGTAAGGGTGGGAGAGAGTTGGGCTGTTTTGCCGTGAGCTCGCCAGTCAAATAATACCACTGCACAGCCTTGGGCATAGGCTTTACGGCCTAGTAGCTTGAGATACCATTGATTATCCAGATCGCCAGTAATGCCGTAAGTGCCGACAATGGTATATCGGGGATTTTCGGGGATGGCCACCCAGCCGAAAATCGGGACTCCACAGGCACCAGTAAAGATGTGTTCTCGGTAAGGGGGCTCTGGGTAGGCGATCGTCTTTTCCCAAC
Organism: Microcoleus sp. D2_18a_D3; assembly: GCF_036702455.1. Lineage (NCBI taxonomy): Bacteria > Bacillati > Cyanobacteriota > Cyanophyceae > Oscillatoriales > Microcoleaceae > Microcoleus > Microcoleus sp. D2_18a_D3. The sequence continues at coordinate 37,211 of NZ_JAUBTK010000061.1, read as the reverse complement.
GGCGACTAGCCCTTAATGCCGTGTACAACGTCATTAATAGGCCGTTGTTCAGCAGCCAAGGTGGAGTATAGGCAATGGTCATAAGCGAATGTCGGAAATGTCTGTCTCGCGAGTGGGATTTTTTTACTTGACAGGTTGGCTATTCTAGCGAATAACCCTGAAAATCGCAATACTTTTTGAGTAAATGCACTCAAGGGCGAAGTCAAGCCAAAATATTAATGGCTATTCATTTGGAACCATTTATTGGCGAATAGAGAAGAATGCCAGCTAACGAGGTTTAGCATATTGTAGCGGATCGCCCAAACTACAAAAACCTGGTTGCTTTCAGGAACAGGGTTTCTGAGTCTTTCATCCCCGCGCAGATGTACAATAGGACGATCGCACTCCTCGACTCCAAGCGCGATCGATCCCTACACCATGCCCGAAATGGGCAACATCAGATAGAACGCAGTAAACAAATATAAAATGGAAGCAATACAACTGTCTTTGTTCTCAAACGAGGAAGAACCAATTCCTGCCAAAAAGCAGAAGAAAGCAAAATTAGGGCGTTACGAACGCATCCAACGCGAACTAGAAGCAAATGACTGCGACCCCTACAAGATATTCATTGATATTCAATCTCAGTCACTGCCAAAATCAGACTATACATTTGTCGATCTTTTTTGCGGTGCGGGCGGCATGACGCAAGGTTTATTGCAAGCAGGTTTTCGACCAGTAGCAAGCGTTGAAATTAATCCCATCGCCTCGGCAACTCATACAAAAAACTTTCCAGATTGCCATCACTTGTGCGACGATATAAAAAACTTAAATCCCCAAAAGTTGCTCGCTGAAATTGGTTTGCCCGAAGTTCATGTTGTGGTAGGCGGGCCGCCGTGTCAAGGCTTCTCAGTTGCAGGAAAACGCGACCCCAACGACCCTCGAAATCGCTTATTTAGAGAGTTTGTCCACGTTGTCTCTGAAATACGTCCTTGGTATGTTGTCATGGAAAACGTACCCGGAATATTGACTATACAAAAAGGAGCTGTTAAGCAAGCCATTTGCGAGGCTTTTGAGGAAATTGGCTATCCCAATATGTCCGTTGCTGTTCTGGAATCAGCCGCCTATGGAGTCGCGCAAATCCGCCCGCGAGCCATTTTTATTGCCAATAGATTTGGGATGCAAAATCCCTATCCGAAGCCGCAATTGTTGTCCGAACAATATAAAGCGATTGAGTCAGCAATTGATGATTTACCAGAGTATACTCCCATACCGGAAATTAACCACGAATGGACTCGTCATTCAGTTGAGTACATGGAAAGACTTGCTAAAGTTCCACCAGGCGGTTCTTTGTATGAAAGCTACGCCGATGCTTTCAAGCGACAGTATCCGGGAAAACCGAGCATGACTGTTAAAGAAAATCACGGTGGCACTCATATTCATCCTTATCTCAATCGCGTTATTTCAGCTCGCGAAATGGCTAGATTGCAAACTTTCCCGGATTCATTTATTTTTGAAGGTTCGATGAAAAAGGCAATGTGGCAAATTGGAAATGCCGTGCCACCGCGCTTGGCAGAGTGTATTGGCTTTGCACTTATTCCATATTTTGGCAAAATATTTTTTCTATGTCCAAAGTAGCCAAACATGGATGGAATGTTGAAAAGGTTTAAAATTTTGTTTAGGTTTAATTCTAAAATAACAAATTTGTTTGGATTGACCTTATGTAAATTTGCTAAGATTAAAGGGTGAATAACCTCTCTTGACTTTACCAATCAGTTATTATATAATAGTTAAAAATCTTGGAGGCAATAATGAGTCAGTTGCTGGTTTTCAAACCTAATATTACCCCTTGGGATATGAACCTCCACTTCGCTTATGATCTCGCTGATTTTTTTAATGCTCGCTATGCTTTTGCCTATGAAGATAGCTGTTTTTATTATGCTTTATCTGAAAGATATCCCTTTAACCATCTAGCTATAGAAGAACAAAAATCTAATTATACAACCCTAGAAGACTGGATTAAAAACAAGTTTAAAGCAACTGATATTCGCCCTTCATTGAATCAAGCTGGGAAATTTTATAAACGTATGTGGTATCCATCACATTATCTATCGTCTGAATCACTTATATCTAATCCAGAAAGCTATACCCAATCTCTTGTGGTAATTGAAATACTGATAAAAAAAATGAATGAATTATTTTTGACCATAGAACCCACACAGAAAAATGTTCATGTGTTTGGACTTAAAATACGCGAATTATTACTACTTGCTTGTATGGAAGTCGAAGCCTCTTGCAAAGGAGTATTAAAAGAGCACGAATACATTAAAAACAGTAAACAATCCTGGAATACCCAGGATTATGTAAAACTCTTGGAACCTATGTGCTTAGCTAATTATACCTTAGCTCTTAGATCGTATCCAAATTTTCCTCGTTTTCAACCTTTTAGTTGCTGGCGTCAAAATCGACCTACCAAATCACTTTATTGGTATAATGCCTACAACAACACCAAACATGACCGAGAAGCATCTTTACATGAAGCAACATTACTTAATGCGATTCACTCTGTTGGTGCTGTAGTTGTGATGTTCTGCGCTCAATTTGGAATACCTCAAGAACAAAAAACCCTGTTTGATATCGCTACCTCTACATTTTCTATCTATGTGAAACCTTGCCCCGAAAGGTCTTATATTCCTTTCAGGACTAATAGAGATACAGCGAACCCCGAGTTTAGTGATAGTAAATACTGTTTCTAAGGGGACAAAGATACAAATCTTGAGGATTCTGCTATGACCACTGATACTTAAAAGGTTGGGAAGGTATAGATCCGATTTGGGGTCTATACCTTCCCTTCCGGCTTAATTCCCTACATCTCCATCAATATTTTTTAATTCTGATAACTTATTTTCCCAGCCTGTTTGATAGGCTAGATCCAATGCCTCAGCAGAATTAATTGATAAAGCATCTTTGTAGTCAGGAGAAGATTTATGCGTTAATGAATCCTTTTCATAAGCATTTTTGTAGTAATCTTCATTTCCGTCGGGATCAGTCTGGTTACAAGAGTAATAATGCTCCATACAATCCACCCATCCCTTTGCATGAGCAATGGCTTCATCTGCTGTTGAGTAGTCTGGGGTGTTATATTTCTCAGAGTTAGTTACAACTGTAGGATAATTTCCATCAGGCTTTACGAAGCCTGCTATTATTCGGGGTGTATAGGAAACCACGCAGTATACTTCTGACCTAATATTTTTAACTTCAAGGCGAGTCTTTCCATATAGATTATTGCGATAATTACTCATAACGAATGACCTTAGTAGATTTTTCAACTTTACCCTTTTATTATAGCAAATTTTGTACAAGGTCGAGCTTGACAAATATTCCAATTTAGAATATAGAGTCCAGGCAGTCTTGTCCGGTGGTTGGGGAGTCGGAAACTCGATCGCCCGATCGCCCCAAATTCCCCATCGCGACTCAAGACGGAGGCCTCGCAGAGGTACAATAGGACGATCGCATTCCCCAACTCCCACCGTGATAGAGCGCTACACTTTGCCCGAAATGGGCAACATCTGGACTGAAACCGCCAAACTGAAAACCTGGCTGCAAGTAGAAATCGCTGTCTGCGAAGCTCAAGCCGAACTCGGCTACATCCCCGCCGTGGCATAATATCCCTTGGCGGACAAGGTTGCTCATTGCCTCATCAAGGATTTTCTGCGACCAATACGGTAAATACAGACCAGCCTCGGCGGTGGAAAGCAGAGTATCGCGCAGATACATAGGAAACAGGACACAAGCATCGAGGACAACACTAAGCTTAGACATATTAATGTTGGAATTATTTCTATGCCTCGTACAAACCAGCTTCTTCGGTCATCTCGATTAGCCGATCCAAGTGTTTGCGACGTTTGTTGTCTCGATGTTCTTTATATACAGTTAAATCCTCCAAACGAATACGTCTATGCTTTCCTACTTTGATACAAGGAATTTCTCCTTGGTCTAGTAACTTGACCAGAAATGGTCGGGATACATTCAGAATATCAGCAGCTTCTTGTGTTGTCAGTTCGTGATTGTGAGGTACTAGAGAGATAGCTTGACCTGATGCCATTGCACGCACGACCTGACGCAAAATGCTGTAGACTGATTCAGGAATTACTATCTCTTCTCCGTTACTTCCGACTAATTTTGGTTGTGCAAATTCGTGGCTGAGAATCATATCTAATTTGGCTATTTCTTCTTGTTTTTGTTCGGGAATCAAAACTGACTCAAGCGATGCTTTTTGGTTCAACATAATTAATATCTTTTTTGATGTGATTGTTTTTGAAGCACAGAGTCAATATGGTGGTATAAGTTGGTATAATCAGCGGTTTAAACCGCTGATTATACCAGACCCCGTTTTATTGGTCAGCAGACAGAAGCTGCGATCGCGGAAAACCTGTGCAGCCATTACTGGAAGGGTATGTAAGTATTTAGCCGGCATATACTTGGTTGTTTCCTTGACGATAACACTTACCGTGCCATAAACGCAATATCCGAAACAAACGAAATATTCAAATTACCCAAAGGGATAGTTTGATCGCCCCAAATTCCCCATCCCGACTCAAGACCGATACCACACAGATGTACAATAGGACGATCGCACTCCCCAACGACCACCGCGATAGGGCGCTACACTCTGCCCGAAATGGGTAACATCAGATAAAAAGCAGTAAAAAACTAGAAAAAGGTTTATTGCAAGCTGGTTTTCGGCCAGTAGCAAGTGTTGAAATCAATGGTGCTTTTGTTTCAAGATGAGCATCGATCGCCAAAGAATAACGGATAATGAGACTATCGCCAACATTGAGGGGAACAAGATGACTTCTCAAACGATCGAACTTTTGGAAGATTTGCTAGGTAAGTTACAGCACTTACTCCCGGAAAATCAGCAGCTTTTGTTAACTTTTGCAGAGTTTTTGCTGGAACGACAGATGCGATCGAGCCCCGAAAACACTTCAGTTGAAGCTGCACCTCCTCCTCCTCCGCAACAACGAGTTTTGGGTCTGCATCAAGGGATGGGCTGGATGAGTGAGGATTTTAACGAGCCACTTCCTGATGCGTTTTGGTTGGGTGAAGCATGAATATTTTGCTGGATACCCACGTCTTGATTTGGCTAGCGATCTCTCCCCAAAACTTATCGCAACCAGCGACGAATATTATCACCGATCCAACTCATACTTTATTTACGAGCTTGGTTAGTATTTGGGAAATGCAAATTAAGCTTCAGCTTGGGAAGTTAACACTGAACGTGTCCTTAACTGAATTGATAGAACGCCAGCAGCAAGTCAATGGATTGCAAATTTTGCCGATCGAGCTAGCTCATATTTTTGCATTAGACACATTGCCAAATGCTCATCGCGATCCATTCGATAGACTCTTAATTGCTCAAGCCGTTGTGACTCAAATGCCTATCTTAAGTATTGATGCTGTATTCGACAGCTACCCAGTACAAAGATTGTGGTAGAGCGATCGGTTGAATAGGCTTTAACTTATAATCGGCGATCGGTAAAGAATATCGCACTCAGAATCAGAAACCGGGTTTTTACCGCATCTGCCGGCTGCAACCTCTGTATTTTCGTAAAAAACCCGGTTTCTGGGCCCATGTGTAAGTCCTATGACTCTTGTATCCCCTCGCAGAGGTACAATAGGACGATCGCATTCCCCAACTCCCACCGTGATAGAGCGCTACACTTTGCCCGAAATGGGCAACATCTGGACTGAAACCGCCAAACTGAAAAGCTGGCTGCAAGTAGAAATCGCTGTCTGCGAAGCTCAAGCCGAACTCGGCTACATCCCCGCCGCCGCAGTCGAAGAAATCAAAGCTAAGGCTAATTTTGACCCGAAACGAGTCCTCGAAATTGAAGCCGAAGTCCGCCACGACATGATCGCTTTCTTGACAAATGTCAACGAATATGTAGGCGATGCCGGCCGCTACATTCACCTCGGCTTAACCAGTTCCGATGTGCTCGATACCGCTTTGGCGCTGCAATTAGTCGCCAGCGTCAATATCTTGTTAGAACGTGTCGAAGAATTGAGTCAAGCTATTCGCTATCAGGCTCAACAACATCGCAATACCGTCATGGTTGGCCGATCGCACGGAATTCACGCCGAACCCATCACCTTTGGCTTTAAACTAGCAGGATGGCTGGCAGAAGTGTTTCGCAACCGCGCCCGATTGGTGAATTTGCGATCGTCCATTGCAGTCGGCAAAATCTCCGGCGCAGTCGGAACCTATGCTAATATCGATCCGCGAATTGAAGCGATCGCCTGTCAAAACCTCGGACTCGAACCCGATACCGCATCCACTCAAGTCATTTCGCGCGATCGACACGCCGAATACGTCCAAACCTTAGCACTTTTAGCAGCATCGATCGAGCGTTTTGCAGTCGAAATCCGCAACCTGCAACGCACCGACGTTCTCGAAGTCGAAGAATTCTTTTCCAAAGGGCAAAAAGGCTCATCCGCCATGCCCCACAAACGCAACCCGATTCGATCGGAAAGACTCACAGGGATGGCGAGAATCGTCCGCGCCAACGCCGTCGCAGCGTTAGAAAACGTGGCGCTTTGGCACGAAAGAGACATCTCTCACAGTTCCGTAGAACGGATGATTTTGCCCGACAGTTCTACAGTAACTCACTTCATGTTAGTAGAAACCACAGACTTAGTAAAACACCTGCTAGTCTATCCCGAAAACATGAAGCAAAACATGAACCTTTACGGCGGAGTCATCTTCAGCCAGCGCGTGATGTTAGCTTTAGTAGAAAAAGGCACCAGTCGCGAAGACGCCTACAAAATTGTGCAATCTTGTGCTCACGAAGCTTGGAACAAACCGGGCGGCAATTTCTACAATTTAATTGCTAAGGACGATCGGGTAACAGCTAAGATGACCACCAAAGAAATTGATGATTGTTTCGATCCGCAGTATCAATTGAGGCACTTAGATTTAGTGTATCAGCGCTTGGGAATTTAAAAATCTCTTGAATTTCCTACTAAAGATACAAGATCGATCGTAATCCTTCATCTATTTCTTCCTGTAAATCCTGTGGGATTGTGCCAATGCACTCAATTAAAAACGTTTTGTCCACAGTAAAAAGCTGAGAAATATTAGCCACAGAATCCTTGGGTAAACCTGTGGCTTTACTCGGTAACGAGACATTACCTGGTGCTTCCGCTAACCGCAGATTAGAAGTAATGATGACGACGATTACAGTGCTAATCCGACTCTGAGTAAAAGTATCATCCTGAACAATTAAGACGGGACGACGATATCCAGGTTCTGAAGCAACTGGAGAGGGCAAGTTTGCCCACCAAATTTCTCCGCGATACATTACCAATCCTCATGGGGTAAGGACATAAATTGCATCTTTGCCAAGACAGGATCTAGTTCAGAGGACTCTTCAGAATAGACTTGATTTAGTTTGCTCAAAATTCGCTCCCGGTTGTGTCGCCGCAGATACGCCTGCAATGCTTTTGTATAAAGCTCACTGCGTGATAACCCTAACTGACTAGCCAAAGCCTCGGCTTCTTCAAAAACTAAATCTGGAAGTGAAATTGCAGTTTTCATAGCTCCCCTTGCTGTCACGGTGACATCATAATATTGGTTATAGCATAGAACAACGACCTCAATCTACTTTTTAACACTCACAATCCCAACAACTATGAAATTTAATCGTTTTGGAAAATACTTAATCGCATTTATGCTAGTGTTGCTATGTGCGATTCCCTACGGGATAGCTTCGCTTCACGGTCTGCACCATACAACATTTGTCCGCGCCCAGGAGCCGCCACAAGTGCAAATTACCCAACCAGAACCAAACCCAGTAGTACCTGAAAGCATTTTCATGAGTCAACTTCCCAGTGGAGCACGACTGGTTGACATCCGCAGCGTAAATCCCAACATTCGCCTGGATATCCGATACGCCACTACTAACAATTTCTTGAAACGAAAACTTTACCCTATATCGAAATGCGCTTTGAGAAGTTCTGTTGCTCAACAGTTAGGGCTAGTTCAAACAGATTTGGAAAAAATCGGATTGGGTTTGAAAGTTTACGATTGCTACAGGCCTTTCTCTGTGACTAAGCAAATGTGGCAAGCTTGGCCAGATCCGCGCTATGTTGCTAATCCTGCTAGGGGTTCGCGGCACAATCGCGGTGCTGCTATTGATTTGACTTTAGTCGATCGCACTGGCAAAGAATTAGAAATGCCTACACCTTACGATGATTTTACCGAAAAAGCTCACGGAGATTATCAAGGCGGCAGCGCAGAATCTCGGAAAAATCGTCAAGTGCTTAAGGATGCGATGAAAAAACACGGATTTATCGGTATCACAACTGAATGGTGGCACTTTGATTCAGAAGATTGGCAGAAGTTTGCGATTCTTGATATATCGCTTTCCGAGATTCCTTGATTATACTATTGATTAAAAGTTGCAAAGCCTCGTAGGGAGACGGCAGTGCCCTGTTCCTACAGATGTCAGTAAAATTATCGCAAGTTAACCGAAAATTCGTATTCGTATCCCCGGAAATTAGAGTCTAATTGTAAAGTGTAATTGCCTGTTACTGGCACTTTTCCAGTCCACTCGGTTTCATTGCCTTCATAAGGATTTCCTGCTAAAAGTTTGCCACCCGGAGCTATAATTTGGGGAAAAACATCTTTCCGAGTCCTAACAGTCATTGTTTGACCTTTTCGGGCGCGAATCCGGTAAGAGTGGGTGCCGCCGCCGATGATTCGACCTTTAACAATTGCCTCATCTCCTCCCGGTAGAAAATTAATCTGCTGGTTGACGTTAGAACAACTGCTTTCGGTGCGGTTTTTGGCAATCCAACCGGGCGGATCGGTAATTCGCAGCCAACCGTTTTGTTCTTCGGCGACTGAAACAAAGGTATTATTTTTAAGTTTTCCTACTATTTGGCTGCCCCTTACTTGGGGGATCGATCGCACATTTAGCGGTGGATTGGGATCGCTGACTACAGCCATACTGATTTTGCAACCCGAATTTGGCGGTGTGACAACTACTGGCTCAACTTTTGGCCCAGAGACTCCTGCAACTAGCGAGGATTGAACAGCCGGGGTTTTTGCAGGTTGGGGTGGGGATTTCGGAGATTCTGCAGCCTGGGTTTGTGCTTGCAGAGGTTTTGGTTGCCGAGATTCAGGGTGGTTCGTCGGCCCTGCAATCTGGTTTCTGGTGGATGCCGATGATTCAGCAAGGGGAAGATCGGATTGTTTCATCGCACCCGACTGTATAGTTGCAACAGCTACTCCCACCGCTGTTGCCACTCCTGCTAAGCTTACTGTGATGATTTGAGCCTTCGTAAATGACATAAAAAACCCTCTCTGTATCTATACTAATAATTTTTGTTTAGGAGTTGAGGCGATCGCCAGTTAATTTATAGTGGAAATACCTAGTGCGGGCCACAGGGTCAGGATTTTTATATAAAATTTTAGATCCATAATTGCCGCAATAATTTGAGTGAATATATACTGGACGCCTATACTGATGGTAATCTTGCTCTGGGTTATTTGCGCGCCAATTTGCGAAGGTAAGCGTTCAGCGCGAGGTAGATAAAATGTCAAAATTGATTCCTCTGAGATTAAAACCGCCTCGCGATCGATTGTTGGAGGAGGTGAAGCAGGAAGTCCAAGCAGGGCTCGCGCAGTCTTTGCACGCCGCTGTACTGGCTAACCTCAGTCAAGACTCGTCGCCTCTTGGTGTTAACCGCTGTTGGGATGTGGAAGTGAAAGCCGGCAACCGTCCGAGTTTTCGGCTTCCTCCCAAAGCCAGCATTGCTAAAGTTTTCGATCGCACCGGTGGCAAATTGGTAATTTTGGGAGCGACCGGTGCAGGCAAAACTACGACGCTGCTAGAATTAGCTCGCGTATTAGTTTACCGCGCCCAAAAAGATGCTAGTTTTCCAGTACCAGTGCTGTTTGAACTCGGATCGTGGAAAGCAGAATCCGGGGCGATCACAGATTGGTTAATTGCTCAACTTCACTTCAAATACGGCATCTCTCCTGCTGTCGGCAAAAAATGGCTTGCCGAACAACAATTGCTGCCTCTCCTCGACGGCTTGGACGAAGTAGAAACCCACCGCCAAAATAGCTGCATTCAAGCAATCAATCAATTTGTTGAAAGCGAATTTAAACCCAAACATTTAGTAGCTTGCAGCAGTTTTGAAGCTTACAAAAACTGCGATACTAGATTTCGCCTCCAAGCAGCGGTTTTATTGAAACCTTTAACAGAAACTCAAATTCAAAATTATCTGCTAGAAGCCCGAAGCCGCGAACTTTGGTACAGCATTGAGCGCGAGCCGGAGTTGTTGAAATTGGCAAAAGTTCCCTTGCTTTTGAGCATGATGGCTCTGGCTTACGACGATATTTTAATTGAAGCTTGGAAGCGCATAACTTCCGCAGAAGAACAGCGCAAATATCTGTTAACTGCCTATATCCGCCACCAAATCACCGGCGAAGTCAAGCAGTATCCCAGAGGTAAGGAACTGCGGCCGGAACAAATTCGCCACTGGCTGGGATGGTTGGCGAGAAGGATGGAACAGCAAGGAATTCAAGAATTTTACCTCGATCGCATACCCTCTAGCTGGCTGCAAACAGACGAGGAACAGCGCAAGTATCAGTTTGGAGTTAAGCTGTTTGGCGGGCTGATTTGGGTGATTTTGGGATTAATTGCCACCCTAGTCTCCGGGTCGATTTGGGGATTAATTGCGGGTGCTGTTGCTGCGGTAATTAGTGCTTTGTTGCCGGGAATTCCGGGGATTGAAAGTTTGATCTTGCGCCTCGTGCTGTGGTCGAAGGGTTACATTCCTTGGGATTACAGGCGTTTTCTCGATGCTGCGACCGATCGTCTGCTGCTGCAAAAAACTGGCGATCGGCGCTATCGATTTATTCACGATTTATTGCAAAAACATTTTTCGGAAATTAGTCATTAGCGGGACTTAAATAAATTTCAAACCCAAACAGAGCATCGAACTAGCTTTATAAGCAGAGGATACGTCCCAGTTTGGGTTTAGCCATAACACACAAACCGAAAAGATATTGCTGTGCGAAACGCTGAGAGCGCATCAGTAAAGGTCTTTAAAAGTTTATTTGCCCACCTGGGTCTTAATCCTCCAGTTAAGGTATGCCAGAGAAGGAAAGTGTAGGCATAAAACACCAAAATTAAATGCTTCCGACGACTGCGTTTATCTCTGACGTGATATTCTTTTAGTCCTAACCGTCACGAGAGCTTCTCTATAGCACGTCTAAATGAGTTGTGCTACTTAAGAGAATTAACTAAAACTAAAAATCATAGGGTTAGAGGTAAAGAAATGTAAATTAATGAAATCCAGGATATCAAAGGAAAACTCCAGGAGTTACAATAATTTGTTGATAACAATAGAGATGTGAGAAAAGGGAAGACAGGATAAGCCGTTAGATTAATCTTATTATGAGGAACTTATCAAGAAATCCCAAAAAAATTAGGAAGCTCCATAAATACGAGGCTTTTGCACAAATCATTTAAACGTGCTATATAACGACTGAGGTTCGCCAAGTTGACTTTGCCATACAACAGCAGAATTGTGGAAAATAAAATTACTATTTTTTGGGCTTGACTAATCCCTGGCATTTATTGTAAAATCGAGTCTCTACTTTTTATCAAGCTATCTGTTAAGCTCAGTTTTTTTTAGCTTAACATCTCTAAGGATTAATGACCCATTAAGTATAAAGTGATGAACTTATTTTTGTGGAAAAAATTACAAAAGTTACTACACTATTTCTTTATCTTGTTACTTTGCTATTTTTGCTTCCAACCTGCGGTTTTTGCGACTACGGCAAATTCAACACCTCAAGCATTAGTTTCGCAGGAAATTAGTTACTCTTTACCAGAAAATCATCATCCTGTCGCTGTGCAAGGAGAAGTAGCTCAAATAGATGCCCGAACTAATACCAAAAGATGGATTTTGCGACTTGATAATACTTCTAGAAAGACATTTATGTTGTTATTATCAGGAAGTGTTATAATTTTTTATATTGGTTTATTAGTTGCGCTTTTAAAACTCAATACTGAGGAGCTATCAACCAGGGGCAATTTTTTCTTAGGCATATTTAATACAATTATAAAATATCGGTTTTCAATTAGTTTAGGGTGGTTTGTGGTTGCTTGCTATTTTGTATTTTTAATGAGTCTAGGTGTACCATCTGTTCAGATGTGGGACGAGTCGCGGCTAGCAGTAAATGCCTTGGAAATGGCGCTAAATGGCAACTTAATTGTTACGCATTTTGACGGTTCTCCTGATATGTGGAATACTAAACCACCTCTACTAATTTGGATGATAGCCCTTTGCATGAAAATTGTTGGTTATAATGAATTAGCTCTGCGGTTGCCATCAGCATTGTCGGCTATGAGTACAGCTATTCTAATTTTTATATTTGCTACTAAATACTTAAAGGATATCAAAATAAGTTTGGTAAGTGGGTTGGTATTAATAACAAGTTCTGGTTTTATCGGTTATCACACAGGAAGAAGCGGAGATTATGAGGCCCTACTCGTGCTTTGGATTACTATTTCTTCACTATCATACTTTATTTATTTGCACTCAAATGAACAAAAAAAACAGAATTTTTATTGGTCAATAGCAACGGTGGCAATAATTTTAGCAGTTTTGACAAAAGGCATAGCCGGTATCCTCCCCTTACCGGGTATTCTACTCTATACTGCTTATCAAAAGAAAATGGGGAAATTGCTATTTTCCTCTCGATTCTATATTTCACTTATTCTTTTTAGCGGAGTGGTATTAAGCTACTATTTTTTAAGAGAGCATTATAACCCCGGATATATTAGTGCTGTGTTCAAGCATGAAGTTGGTGGCAGATATTTAGAAGTCCATGAAAATCACAGTGCTCCATTTTGGTATTATATCCACAACCTGATAAAATACAGATTTATTCCTTGGATTTATGTGTTTCCCGTTGGTTTGTTAATAAGTATATTCAGCGTTAAAAAAAATCTGAAAAATATCGGAATTTTTGGGTTTTTCTACTTAATCGGCTATTTGTTAATAATTTCTTTTGCAAAAACTAAGCTTGACTGGTATGATAACCCTCTTTATCCTATAGCTGCCCTAGTTATTGGTGTAGGGATATCTGAAATTTTCAATGGGCTGAACAATTATTTTTCTATTAACGCTTTGAAGCGTCAGTTAATCTTTGCTTTAACTGTAATATCTATTTTCTCTATTCCTTATTTTAATACTACCTATAACTTAGTTTACAAGCAAGAAATACTAAGTTTTGACCAATACAATCCTCGAATAATGTATAGAGATTACTTTCAAGAGGTTTTCAAGGATATGCCACAACTAAACAATTTTACAGCAGTAAGCAATAACTATAATGCTCACTTAGTTTTTTACTCAAAGTTAGCGAATATTACCACAAAAAAATATTCAATATTATACCTAGTTGAGTATGGTCGCCAAAATAAGAATCATAAGTTTAGTCCGCCGGAAGTTATTGTAACTTGCGAGGCTAAAGTCACACAAAAACTGGCCCAACGCTACAAATTAAAATTATTACACAGTAATGATTTTTGCTCTACATTTGTCATTGAAAAATGAATAAATTAAGCTAGGAACCCACAATCGCTTTTAATTTTTAATTTCAGTGAGAATACCAGAATGAGATTCTGGCAAATGTGGCGTTAACGGTACTTAAACAAAATTCAAGCCCACACAGAGCATCCAACTAGCTTTATAAGCAGAGAATACGTCCCCATTTTGGTTCAACCATTTCACAAACCGAAAAGATTTTGCTGTGCGAAACGCTGAGAGCGCATCAGTAAAGGTGTTTAAAGCTTTATTTGCCCACCTGGGTCTTAATCCTCCAGTTAAAGTATGCCAGAGAAGGAAAGTGTAAACACAAAACACCAAAATTAAATGTCTCCGACGGCTGCGTTTATCTCTGACTTGATATTCTTTTAGTCCTAACCTAAAAACTGTAATGCTTTTCGCCTTGCTATCTACTACCCAAACCCGCAATACCTTAGCATCTAAATAATCTCTCGCTTTGGCAGCTAACTGACCGAAAGTTTGTTCAGGTGAAATAATTTCTATGACTAATTCTGGGGCTACAGGACAGACTTCATCTTGATTCCATTCAGGAGATAAGCGTTGATAAGAAACATATAAAAGATCTGGTACTGGCACCCAGTCTCGCCGCTGGCGGGTTAATTTTACCGCCCATTCTACACCAATTTCTCCCCGTTCCTCACCCCACTGTTCGAGGAGTTTTATTAGGCTTCGGGTGAGGCGAGAATGAAATTTTTAGGTGACAGCTTCGGTACTGCTTGCTCGTCAATAAGTTCGTAGGTAATATCGCTTTCTCCTTCGGGAAGAGCGAAAAACTCTTCCAGAGTTAGTTGAGTTTTTGTCTGAAGCATAATATTCCTCTGCTGTGGGTAGGCAAGTTAGTATTATTTTAACTTAAATATTTATTGACATAATACAAATGTTATGATAAAGATTGGCAAAAGGTCAGGTTTTAACTGCCAAATTTGCGATCGACTCCTAGATCGACACCCCCAAAAGGTTAATATTCTAGTCTGACCCTCCTGCAATCATTGCTTAACCTCCTATGGCAGAAACCTTATTGTTCAACGCCCTCCGCGAGGCGTTAGACGAAGAAATGGCCCGCGACTCCGCCGTATTCGTACTCGGCGAAGACGTAGGTCAATACGGCGGTTCCTACAAAGTCACCAAAGACCTCTACAACAAATACGGCGAACTTAGAGTGCTCGACACCCCGATCGCCGAAAATAGCTTTACAGGCCTGGCAGTAGGCGCAGCCATGACGGGACTGCGGCCGGTCATCGAAGGCATGAACATGGGCTTTTTGCTGCTGGCCTTCAACCAAATTTCCAACAACGCGGGAATGCTGCGCTACACATCCGGCGGCAACTTCAAAATGCCGATGGTAATTCGCGGGCCCGGCGGCGTGGGCCGACAACTCGGCGCGGAACACTCCCAGCGCTTAGAAGCATATTTCCAAGCAGTACCCGGTTTGAAAATAGTCGCCTGTTCGACTCCCTACAACGCCAAAGGACTTTTAAAATCAGCCATCCGCGACGATAACCCCGTTCTGTTTTTCGAGCACGTCCTTCTTTACAACCTCAAAGAAAATTTGCCAGAAACAGAATATTTAGTGCCGCTGGACAAAGCAGAAATTGTGCGATCGGGCAAAGATGTCACAATCGTGACATATTCGAGGATGCGGCACCACGTCTTGCAAGCCGTGCCCGCCCTGGTAAAAGAAGGTTACGATCCAGAAGTAATCGACCTAATTTCTCTCAAACCCCTGGACATGGAGACGATCGGCGCATCGATTCGCAAAACTCACAAAGTAATTATTGTAGAGGAGTGCATGAAAACAGGAGGCATTGGTGCCGAACTAATTGCTTCGATTAGCGATCGATTTTTTGACGAGCTCGACGCACCGGTTTTGCGGCTGTCTTCACAAGATATTCCCACACCTTACAACGGCAATTTGGAAAGACTGACCATTGTCCAGCCCACTCAAATTGTCGAGGCAGTCCAAAAAATGGTAGCTTTGCGAGTATAAATAGTGATTAGTCAGTAGTCATTGGTTGACTGTTGACTGTTGACTGATGACTGTTGACTGATGACTGATGACTGATGACTAAAATCTGCCAACGGACAACTGCCAACGGACAACTGCCAACTGACCAATGACTAATAATTAAATATGCAAAAACAACGTTCCCTATTAGCCCTAATTTTTGTTTTAATCATCGCTGCCATTACTGTAATAGTAACAATTCCGACGCGGCTGGGATTAGACTTACAAGGAGGGTCGCAACTCACAATTCAAGTAAAAACTACCCCCACAATTCCAAAAATTGACCAGGGAATGTTAGAAGCTGTGCGGCGGATTGTCGAAAACCGCGTCAACGGTTTGGGTGTTTCCGAAGCCTTAGTCCAAACTGTAGGAGAAGACCAAATTCTCGTGCAGTTGCCCGGAGTAAATGACCCGCAGCAAGCAGAACGAGTCTTGGGCGGCACGGCAAAACTAGAATTTCTGGAACAACTGCCCGGAACAGAAGCACAATTAGGCATTGAGAGGCAGTTGCAGCAGGAATTGCTGGTCAAACAAGAAGAATTGAAACGTAGCAACAATGAGGCGGCTATTAAAGAAAATCAGGCTGCTTTGAAAAGAAGCAATGAGGCGATCGCCAAACTATTCAAAAGCAGCGGCCTCGGTGGCGAAAACCTCAAAGACGCTCAACCTCAACCCTTGGCGGCTGGGAACAACTGGAACGTTGCTCTTGTTTTCGATACTAAAGGAGGCGAACTCTTTGCCCAACTCACTAAAAATTTAGCCGGCACGGGACGCAGTATCGGTATTTTCCTAGACGAAAGAATGATCAGTTCTCCAGTCGTCGGGGTTGAATTTGCCCAGACAGGAATTACTGGTGGAAGTGCCGTAATTCAAGGCAACTTTACAACGCAAGAAGCCAACGATTTAGCAGTGCAATTGCGGGGCGGCGCTTTGCCTGTGCCGGTCGAAATTGTAGAAAACCGCACGATCGGCGCTAGCTTGGGTAAAGACAGCATTCAAAGCAGTATTAACGCAGGTATCGGCGGCTTAGTTTTAGTCTTGATTTTCATGGTTGCCTACTATCGACTCCCCGGCGTAATTGCCAATATTGCGCTGTTAATTTATGCTCTATTAACTTGGGCAGCTTTCGTGCTTTTGGGAGTGACATTAACGCTGCCGGGAATTGCTGGTTTTGTGCTCAGCATCGGGATGGCTGTGGATGCTAACGTGCTGATTTTTGAGCGCACGCGGGAAGAGTTGCGGGCGGGGAAATCGCTTTATCGATCGGTCGAATCGGGTTTTTACCGCGCTTTTTCCAGCATTTTAGACGGCAACGTCACAACAGTTATTGCTTGTGCTGCTTTGTTCTGGTTGGGCGCTGGTTTAGTTAAAGGGTTTGCTGTAACTCTGGCATTGGGGGTGGGAGTGAGTATGTTTACTGCGCTCACTTGCAGCCGCACTCTGCTGTTCGTAGTATTGAGCTTTCCAGCATTGCGGAAACCTCAGTGGTTCTGTCCCGGTTTGTCGAAAACTGCTAATAGTTAATGGGTAATTGGTAATTGGTAATTGGTAGTTGGTAATCGCTAATAGTTGTCAACTACAAACCGCTAAAAATTAGTTGTAAATTAATTACCAATGCCCTGTTTGCCCAATTCCCTGTTTGCCCAATTCCCAATTCCCAATTCCCAATTCCCAATTCTCGCTAAATTATGAAATTCAGTGTAATCAAACAGCGATCGCTCTGGTGGAGTATTTCCGCCGCTATTATCCTCGCAGGTATAGTGTCGATGGCGATTTCTTGGACTCGTCCCGACATTCGCGCACCGCTGCGCCCCAGTTTAGATTTTATCGGCGGCACTCGCCTGCAATTTGAACTCGACTGCACGAAACCGGAAAATTGTAAACCCATCGATCTTGCTGTTGTCCGCGAAGTCCTGGACACCCAAGGTTTAGGTGGCAGCAGCATTCAAATTATCGGCAAGGAACAGCGCGGTTTGTCACTGCGAACAAAAACTTTGGATGTCGAACAGCGGACTAATTTGCAAACAGCTTTGAGCGAAAAGATAGGCGCTTTTGCTCCTCAATCTACTCAAATTGATACGGTTGGGCCTACCCTCGGTAAACAATTATTTACTTCGGGATTGTTGGCTTTATTCCTTTCCTTTGCGGGAATTACGGTTTATCTAACATTCCGGTTTCAGTGGGATTATGCCTTTTTTGCTTTCGTTGCTTTGTTCCACGACGTGTTGGTTACTCTTGGTATTTTCTCGTTTTTGGGTTTAGTTCAAGGAGTGGAAGTTGACAGCTTATTTGTGGTCGCTCTCTTGACAATTATCGGTTTTTCTGTGAACGATACAGTGGTTATTTACGATCGCGTGCGCGAAGTAATCAAGCTAAATCCCGGACAGTCGATAAATCAAATTGTCGATGATGCGGTCATGCAGACGCTGGGAAGGTCAATTAACACGACGATGACAACGCTGCTGACTTTGTTTTCAATCTTTTTGTTTGGCGGCGAAACCCTCAAATACTTTGCTTTAGCATTGATTGTCGGCTTTATTGCGGGTGCGTATTCGAGTATTTTCATTGCCAGTACGCTGCTAGCTTGGTGGCGCACTCGGACGGCCCACTCTATCCCTGTCCCTGCTGAAGGAATCAACCAGTCAGAGGAAGTTTAATCGACTGTTGACGGTTAACTGTTAACTGTTGACGGTTAACTGTTGACGGTTAACTGTTGACTGACTAATAATAAATCATCAATCACCAATCACCAATCACCAATGACTAATGACAAATAAAAAATAACAAATGACTACTGACGAAACTTTTCAAATAGAAGTCCAAAGGCTTCACAAACTAACAGTTTATGGCCGCTGGTTAACTGTGATCTTGCTGTGGATTAGCGTGGGTTCTTTGAGCATTTGGGGTTTGCGCCGCGAAATCGCTTTGTGTTTAGAACACTTCACTTGGGCGGCGGTGCGCTACGGTTTATCTTTTAATCGCTGGCCAACTCTCGGTTTGGGTTTGTGCTTGGGAATGACTTTAGCAGTAGTAACTTGGCAAAGTCGCAATATGGTGCGAGGATTGCCCCACCGGGAAAAACAGGGTTTGGAACAGCAAGTGCGCCGCATTCGCCAGCGGGGGCCGAGTCATCCTTTGTGGAAGTGGGTTTGCAAAGGTTCGCGGTAGCCGACGGGCTTTATTCTTTAGTCTCAAGCCAGAGGAACGAAAGTTTGACAAGAAGCGGTTTCAACGGCCGAGTCCCTAACTTTTATTGCTTCTTCCTTCTTCCTTCTTCCTTCTTCCTGACATCCGTTACATCCGTTACATCCGTTACAGAATCCGTTGCCGAACTTCCTTCTGTTGTATCACGCAAAGCGAGGCAAAATAGGTGCTACGGAAGACTGTTGAAGCGGAATTTCGATCGCAAATTCTGCTCCTTTTCCCGGTTCCGAAAAGCACTTCAATGCGCCGCCGTGTTGGTTGACAACAATTTCATAGCTAATCGACAGTCCCAAACCCGTTCCTTGGCCGACCGGCTTAGTAGTAAAGAAAGGGTCAAACAACCGCTTCCGAACCTCTTCTGTCATCCCCGGGCCGTTGTCAGAAATTTTAATTATTACCTTTTTTTTCTCAATTAACTCCGTGCGAATCCGAATCGTAGGAACCAGGCGAGCCGAGTTAGAAAGTGATGATTGAGTCGTTGTACAAGACTGCTTTTGGTTGCCTAAGTGGGACTTTTTAGAGGTTTTTTTATCGACATTTTCGTATTTATTAGACTCAACCAGAGCGTAAATTGCATTAAGTAAAATATTCATAAATACCTGATTGAGCTGTCCGGGATAGCACTGCACCAGCGGCAAGTCGCTGTATTCTTTGTGAATTTCTATCGCCTCCTGCCCCGGTTTCCCTTTAAGCTGGCTTTGCAAAAGCATAATCGTGCTGTTGATACCTTCGTGAATGTTGACCTGCTTCATTTGAGCTTCGTCTAACCTGCAAAAATTCCGCAGCGACAAAACGATGTCGCGCACTCTTTCTGCACCTTGCTGCATAGAATTGAAGACTTTCGGCAAGTCTTCTAGCAAATAATCGAGTTCGATTTTTTCTGCTTCCGCTTCAATTGCTGCGATGGGTTCGGGACAGTGCTGTCGGTAGATGTCGAGCATCCGCATTAAAGCTTGCGTGTACTCTTTAGCGTGGTGCAAATTGCTATAAATAAAGCCGATCGGATTGTTGATTTCGTGAGCTACTCCTGCTACTAACTGCCCCAAAGAAGACATTTTCTCTGTTTGAATTAGTTGAGTTTGAGTGCGCTGAAGTTCCAGCAGGGCAAGTTCGAGCTGTTGGGCTTGATGTCTCAATTGCGCTTGCGACTCTCGCATCGCCACGGTTGATAACTCGTGAATTTGCAACTGAGAAAGCAGCAGTTGGTGTACGTCTAAAAGTTTGTAAGTTTCCGGTTCTACTTGTACTACAATTGGTTCGTGGATTAGTTCGGGCGATCGCTCCAAAGACTGCCGCACTGCCGTCACAATTGAGGTTTCGCGATCGAGAACCAACATATCCGTTTTAGTAAAGCGGTAGAGTATAAACAAAGGCTGTTGAGAAAATAACTCCAAACTGTAGGGGCGGCTCATGTGTTCAAAATAACGCCGCCGCGAAATCATCCCTATAAACTTTCCTTGCTGAGTGATAATGATGCCGGGAAGTAAAGGGTTTGCTTGAAAAATTTTAGCAACTTCGTCCCCCTGACACTCAGATTCTAGGAAAAAGTCATACAGGGTTAATTCCTGTAGAGTCGATCGCAAACCAAGCGGCGATTTTAGGGGACTCAACCCGTCAGTTTCATACACTGCTCCCTCCTTTGGTAATTGGCAGTTGCGGTTGGCTGCTGGAGTCTTGCCTACTATTTAGACGGTTTTTTCAACTCTTTTTATAGCTTAGTCATCAACTTCCCTCTGCTCGCTGGAATCCAGTTAATTCAGCAGGATTTTTTTTGCCTTAAATCGTGCTGGTGTCCCCCGAAACGATATTGCAGGTGAGATTGATTTAACAGCAGACACCCTTTTGAAACCTGACTATGTAGTAAATTTTATATATCCAAGATTTTACTAATCCGAATATAACAGTCATAGCTATTTTTAATGTTTGATGACATTAACTTGGTTCAGATGGATAGACATCTGCGACCTGTGGCAGTACATTTGCTATTACCCCTTGCGTCAAATTATATTACAATAAGACAAGAATAGCGACAAATCAGCAGCCGATCGCCCGATTGTAAAATTCAGGCAAAACTGGTTTCCGGCAATTGCCCATAAATCTCAATTGTCAGTTTTTTCGCACAAATGCCGATCGCACTCAACCCGAATATTGTATTGTAGGTAGTCTTCCAGCCAGGGACAGCCGATGGCGAGCAATTTGTCAAGTTCGGCAGCTTATACTTTAGCCGCATCGACACTCCAAAGTTTCACCAACGAAATTTTTCCAGACAGATGCTAAAGTTGTGCGATCGCAACTAAAACTCACATTCCACACATCCGCTTGATGTGCCTTAAAAGTTTCCCGAAAAGTACCGTCGGGCCACCAACTTGAGATTCAAACTCTGTCGCTGGCAAATCCGACACGGAGAATCAAGAGGAAGCAGAAATAAATAATTCTATTGTACCCGAATTTTCCCCAACCTCCACTTTACTTTGAGGAAGTTGGTTTGGTTGCGATAATATTTCGATCATTATTACTTCTCCTCCCCCTTCATTTTAGGCAATTCTCATTAGAAACTCTAAGATGTTGATTTGAGGAACATCGGGGGGTGGGGTTTGGTTGGGCGATCGCACTGAGCTAAATTGAAATGACATTGGAGGAAAGTAAGCGACGGTTTCCATGTGCGGTTTCCCGAACGAGAGGTGGTAATTGTATACACGGCGGGGCGATCGTACTTTCAGTACAATGTCAGTATTTCAACCTGTACACCTGTTGAGTCTGAGCCTCAGAGAGTGTGAAAGTCGCTCTCATCCTTTCGTTGTCTGGATTGGAAGTTTTTCAAGGGTTAGGCGGTGCGAGGGTTAGAAGCGGACAGTTAACTAAACGGCACAAGGAGAGAGGGACAGATGGAAGAAGCCCAGAAGCGAGAGAGTGAGGGAATTTTCATCATCATACCTTCAGAAAATCACGACAGCAGCAGCAAGATCACCCAAAAGAATGATTGATTCAAAAAAAGTGGCGTGTTATATTTCAATATAATTCTATACAAAAATACTTTTACCTAAAAGGAGAACAAAAAATGGACACACCTACAGAACGCCTACAAGAACCAGTCGGGACAAGAGAACTCGAATCAATACCTGTATCTGACAAAGTTTCGGCCGACAAAATTAGTGAAGTTAATTTTGAAACGACTCCTTTAGAAACCCCTACTTATACTCAAGAAAAAGTTAGCGTCGAGGAGTTGAAGATTAACGGCGACGATTTGGTTGCTAAAGTTAAAGAACTGATTCACGAAGGAAATATCCGCCGCATCATTATCAAAAATGAAGAGGGACGGATTTTGGTAGAAGTTCCTCTGACGGTGGGAGTAGTGGGTGGAGTCATCGGTGCCGCCTTGTTTCCAGTCATTGCAGCAGTAGGAGCGATCGGTGCATTAGTCGCTCACCTTACCATCATCATTGAAAGAACCGAGTAAAAAAACTCCGTTGTCAGTAATGCTGATGTCCGGTTAATTTCCCGTAATAAAGCTTGTTTGTAGTGAGTACGACTATCGTCTGTTGATGGATGAGAAAAAACTTGTCTTTATTACTAAAAACTTAAGGGTGGTTATCTAACCGGACTTAAACAAACTTCAAGCACAAACTGGCTTTATAAATATAGAAATACTAAATGAGCCGTAAAAAAATTACGACTCGTTTAGGATTGCTATATATGCTTGGACAGCAAGCATTCTAAATAACTCATTTAGCCGGTATTCTTTGTTGAAGTCCGGCTAATTCTATTCCTTTGGGGAGTCGGGTAATCACTCTGGGGGTAGAGCCTGGTTAATATATTGGCAAGTTAGATTGGATACAAATGAAGGAAAAGCCAAAAGTTCTCTAAACTCCCTAAGCAGAAAGCTGTTAAGCATTTAAACTGGGTATGAGCAAAACGCCAAATGGTTACAGATGAATCTTGCCTGAATCTTGACAGTGAATCGAAGTAAGTGATTTAAATGCTGAACAGCTTAGCTCAAGTTTTCCAACCAGAGCATCTCCTACAGACAAAGATTTTTTGAATAGTTGTGGCGAAGATAATTATGAAACCTAACGAAGAAAATAGCTCTAGCCGTGAAATTCATCAAGAAGTTCACACAGATGCAAGTAACGGTCACGTCAGTACAACACGAACCACTACAAGTGTTCCGAGTACAACTGCGAAGGCTTCTAAAGAAGCCGCTCATCACCAAGGTTATGTACAGGGTGAAATGGCGGAAAACCACCGCCAACTTGGAGTCCAAGAAGTTCGCGATAATGAGAATGCTGGTCGCGGGTTACTGTTAGGAATTCTTCTTGCTTCTTTGGCAGGTTTAGTTCTGGGCAGTGTATATTACTTCAATCGGAGCGAGGAGGCTCCTACTCCTGCTTCTGCTCCTGTGATTGTTGTACCCAAAGCGAATCAGCCTTCAGCAACACCTGCTCCGACTCGGACTATAGAGAGAGAAAAAACGATCATTCAAAAGATTGTTCCGGTTCCAGTTAAACCATCTCCAGCTCAAAACGCTACGCCGAGTCCTCAACCAAGTCCAGCTCAACAGGCAACTCCGGCTCCTCAAGCAAATCCGTCTCCCAATATCAATATTACAATTCCAAATTCACAGCAGCAAGATGCACCCGCTCAGCAAGCAGCGCCGTCTCCATCTTCGCCGTCAAATGATACCAATACTACGGTTCCGAATTCGCAGAGGGAGCCAGCTTCGACTCCGCCAACTCCAGCACCTGAGAGTTCAGCTACTCCATCTCCAACTCAAGATGAGGGCGCTCCGGGAGCAGGTACGAGCGGCGAAACTAATACCGAAAGCCGGAGCGATTCTAATCCTACGGATACGGCTGTACCTGATAGCAACTCCGGCGCTGAGGGTGCGACTGGTTCACCGCAATAGAAGTTGGATGTCGAATTAGTCCGCCTGGGGTTCAAACCCCAGACTCCTAGCTAAAGTCCTTTAAAGCTGATATCTGGCACCAGTCTCAAGAACAGGCAAGATGCCTGTTCCACAAAGAGTAGATTTTATTGTGGAACAGGCATCTTGCGTCTCAAGAACAGGCAAGATGCCTGTTCCACAAAGAGTAGATTTTATTGTGGAACAGGCATCTTGCCTGTTCCTAAAAGGCTTATTGAAAATGGTGCAACATATTAGTTAAAGAGGACTTTTTTTTAGGGTTTAAACTGAAATCTTGCACCATTATCAATCAAGCCTGCTATAGGCGGAATCTCCTGCCCAACCCCCACTCCCCACAAGAAAAATCATTCTTTGTGAAACAGGCCCGAAAGCTTGTTAAGCGAGAATGGTGCAACATCTCAGACTAACCGGACATTGTGGCTGAACTCAAGAAACCGGGTTTCTGCGGTGGAAAACGTTTTAAGATTGTGCCAACCTATCCTAAGAAACTGTTTGGTGAACGAATTTAACTTTCCCTAAAGCCGTCTTCCTGCTGTCAAAGAGTTTCATCACGCCGGAGGAGATGGTGTCTATTACATCGGGAGAACAGTAAGACAGAAACTCTTCCGACGAAATATGACCGGCAAAAAACTCTTGAGCTTTCTTCAAAAAGTTTTCAGTTTCAGCAAAGCCGATAGATTTGATAATAAACGTAGCTACGGGAGAGTTTTTAATATCATAGGGAGATTCTTGATTTCGTCCTATTGCTAACAAATTTAAAACCTCTTTTTCCAACTGAGTTTCTAATGGGTAGGCGATCTGTTGGTTAGGCAAGTAATCCTCCAAAACCGAGGTTTTAAATCCTGGGGCGCGCAATTCTCCCATCATAGTTGAAAGCGGAATATCGCGACCTAAACGGTAGGAAAGAGCTTCTAAAATGGCGATGGTAATTAGCTTGATACCCAGATAAAGTTTAGCAACTTCGATATTTTTGCGAGTTCGGGCAATCAGGTTAGCGTAGGTTTCATCGTCCGGCTCTTGCATAAACTGCTGGAAAACCAGTTCGGGTTTGAGGAAGTTCAAAAATCCTTCCATTTTTTGCAGAGACCTGCGATATCCGGCAACAGTATAGGAATTAACATTGGTCAATTCGTGGTTAGTTTCTGGCATCAAATTCCAGGTATTGTCTAAGAAATTAGAGGAATTTCGAGAGGCAAAATTCTCGACATCTCTATTTGCTAACCTGACCGATCGCTTGACAATTTCTACGGTTTGGGCATCGCTCCATCCCAAGTTAAAATCGCGATTCGCACTTACCAAACGCTGGTGCAAAAGTTCGATCGCACTCAAACCGCTGGGCGAAACGGGACGAAAAGGAATAGTAGCTTCGATGCAAGCGGCGATTTCGGCGATCGTACTAGCTGGCAAAAAAGGCTCCAAAGATTTGGCAGCAATAACGGCACTCAAAAATTCGTTTTGGCCGCCAAACGGAGAGAGAGCCTTGCCGGGAATAAACCCAAAGACTGAGGCCACTAGGTGATACATGGCATCGTTGGGCAGTTCGGTTTCATCTCTAATAACTAACTGCGATCGCACTTCTTTGACAAAAGGACAAAGGGCGCTGCTAATATTGAAACTAACGCCCTGATCGACTTGCACGTACACGAGGTCGTGAAACAGCGCAGCCAGCACCTCGATCGGATCTACTGACCCCCCGACCTCAAAAATGTGTTCCGACGTGTGAAAGTAGCGCCAAGGCCCTCTCATCGTTTGAATAATTAGCTCAGCTATCTCCTCCAGCTTTGGAATGTCTACTCGACCTCCCAATTGCTCGATCGAGCTTACCAAGCAATCCAAGCACCGTTTTTGTTCTGCGAAAAGCTCCATTTACACACCTCCAGTGCATTCCCTGATTGTCTTGCGCTTGATTGAATGGTATCAAAACGCGCTGCGATCGTGCCATAATTCGTCACTCAAAAATTTCAAATTTTAGGGTGAAACAGAGAGAGGGGGCGAGAGAAAGAGGAAGAGCGAGGAAGAGCGAGGGAGAGCGAGGGAGAGAGAGAGCGAGAAATTAAATATTAAAAATTCTGCTGTTGTGGATCTTCGGGCAACTTGGGCGATCGGTATCAGAAATTACAGTAAAAATGACAAAAAGTGGGTAAAAACTTGATGAATTTTTGAGGAAATTATGAGGAATTTTTGACAAAAGCTGTGGGTGGGTGGCATTGACACCAGCTTCAAGCTGCGGTTGTATAAATACTGCGTGTAGCCTCAGAATAAGATTCGTAGACGTGCTGATAAACCTCTTGATATTTGGGCTGATACACTTCAGTTGACTAGCTTTCGGGCAGTTGGTCTAAAGCTTCCGCGATCGCCACTTTAACTGCTGCCTTGGTTTGCCGTCACCTCCCCCACTCTAACACTAACAGGACTTACGCAACTGTCACAAGTGATCCTGGCACCATGCAGCACAAAATCACACAATAAACATGGGAACATTGGGGCGTTTCAGTGGCTCAATTAAATAATTGGACAACATCAATCGAGCTTCAATACCCCCTTAATCCCTTAGTCCCCCTCTGCTGGGACTTCGTATGTTTAGAAGCGATTTCAATCTCCGAATCAACTGTTAGATCCCCAACTTTTTTAAGAAGTCGGGGATCGGGGGATTGTGTCTTTTGAGCCGCTGTTTACTGCATTCGATCGATCGTCCGATACTGCACCGCCTCCGCCACATGATTCGTTTTCAAGCTTTCATCCCCCGACAAATCAGCAATAGTTCTAGCAACCTTCAAAATGCGATCGCTAGCCCTCGCCGAAAGCCCCAATTTCCGAATCGCCATCTCCAATAAATTCCGAGAAGCCTCATCCAACTGACACCATTTGTTAATGTGACTGCTTTGCATCTCCGCATTACAGCGCAAACTAGATTCCGACTGAAAACGGCGAGTAGCGAGCTCTCGCGCCCGCTGCACCCTCACCCGCACCGGTTCTGACTCTTCCCCCGTCGGCTGTCGCGTAATTTCTTCCGGTTTCAAACGATTAACGGCCACTTGCAAATCAATCCGATCCATCAAAGGCCCCGAAAGTTTTGCCCAATATTGCTCCCTCTTTTGCGGCGAACAAGTACACTGTTGAATCGAATCGCCGTAATAACCGCAAGCGCAAGGATTTGTACTCGCAACTAAAGTGAATTGAGCCGGAAACATCACCGATTGTCTAGTTCGAGAAATCGTCACATAACCATCTTCCAGCGGTTGTCGCAAAAACTCCAAAACATCTCTTTTAAACTCAGTTAATTCATCCAAAAAAAGAATGCCGCGATGTGCTAAAGAAATTTCACCCGGACGCGGAAAACTGCCGCCACCTACCAAAGAAGGGCCAGATGCTGAATGGTGAGGACTGCGAAAAGGTCGATCGCCCACCAAGCTTCCCTTATCCTTCAACAACCCAGCCACCGAATGAATCTGAGTTACATCCAAAGCTTCATCAAACGTCAGCGGCGGCAAAATACCCGGCAAACGCCTCGCCAACATAGTCTTACCGCTCCCTGGCGGCCCCACAAAAATTAAATTGTGTCCCCCCGCCGCCGCAATTTCCAAAGCCCGCCGCGCGTGAATTTGCCCCTTTACATCCTTTAAATCTAGACCAGAAAACCTCGTTTTTGCTAACTCTTCTCGACCGTTTACTTCTACAGGCGAATAAACTTCAGGATTGTTCAAAAAATCAGTAACTGCAAAAATATTCTCAAAACCATAAACAGATATTCCGTGCACCAAAGCCGCTTCCTGCGCGTTACCAGCCGGTACAACCAACCCTGAAATACCCATTTTTTGAGCAGCAGCGGCGATCGGCAAAACCCCAGCCACAGGCCGCAAACTCCCATCTAAAGAAAGTTCCCCTAAAAACAAATAATCTCCCAAAAGTTGACCGCTGACTTGTTCCGATGCTGCTAAAATGCCAATGGCGATCGGCAAATCAAAACTCGGCCCCTCCTTCCGCAAATCCGCCGGAGTCAAATTAATCACAATACTCCGCATCGGAAAAGCATATCCCGAATTTTTTAGGGTAGCCTTAACCCTTTCTTTAGCTTCTTGCACCGCAGAATCTGGCAACCCCACAACCACGATTTTCGGTAGCCCCCCTGACACATCAGCCTCAACACCAACCTTTACCGCGTCAATTCCAACGATCGATGCACTCCAAACCCTAGCAAGCATTTTTCTTTATCCTTAATTTGCCTGTCCTTGATTCATCATCTATTATGATTAACAATGACTAATGAATATCGGGAGAGGCAAGAAAACTTTTCCTTGCCTCTTCTTTTTCTCCTCTTCCCTCTCTCCTGCTGCCTCTTCCCTCTTCCCACTTCCCCTTCTCCCTTCTCACTTGGGCCTTCCCTCTTCCCACTTCCCACTTGGGCCTTCTTCCCTCTTCCGCCTTCCGCCTTCTTCCTTCTTCCTTCTTCCTTCTTCCTTCGTTCGTTAACACCCATGACAACTCAAGAAACGCTTTTCAGCAAAATCATCCGCAAAGAGATTCCCGCAGACATCGTTTATGAAGACGACTTGGCCCTCGCGTTTAGAGATATCCATCCGCAAGCACCCGTCCACATCCTCGTCATTCCCAAACAGCCTATTGCCAAATTAGCCGATGCCGAATCGGGAGATCATGCTCTCATGGGACACTTGCTGCTGACTGTCAAGCGGGTAGCAGAACAACTCGGACTTAGCAACGGCTATCGCGTCGTCATTAATAGCGGCAGCGACGGCGGCCAAACTGTAGACCACCTGCACCTTCACATTCTCGGCGGACGGCAGATGAAGTGGCCCCCAGGCTAAAGCCTAATTTTTACGCAGAACTTGCGGACTCATCCTCAGAAACCCGGTTGATTTCTATTGCCCAGCGCTTCAGAAACCGGGTTTCTTTTTTCGTCAATAAACCCCGTGGATTGGAGATTATTGAGAATGCAGCCCGCACTAGAAACCCGCTTTTCACTATTCTCCCGATAAAAATTTCCCCTCGCAGAATCCACCGAGGATATGTAAATAAATATTAAAAATTATCTCTTCACGACCTAATTAACAAATATTTAAAGAGAAAGAGAATCGACCTGAACAAAAATAATTTGCTAAAGCTGCTGAACCCATTAACAGCTAATAGATTCAGTTCTTCAGGTCGCTATATTTAACCTGTTATGTGGGTAATATTGCTTTGTAAAAAACTACAAATATTTACCAAGAATCCAATTTTTGTAAATGTTTGTAAAATATTTAAATTGTCAGCAGTAATCCCTTGGCAAACTTTAGTGAATGGTGTTACTAATATAAGCGTGGGGCATCCCCACAACGAACCTTGAAAATTCAATTAAGCCATCATAAACCAAATGACAACAACCGTACAGCGTCGCGAAAGCGGCAACGTTTGGGAACGGTTCTGCGAGTGGGTAACTAGCACTGAAAACCGGATTTACATCGGTTGGTTCGGCGTCTTGATGATTCCTACCTTGCTGAGTGCCACCATCTGCTACATCATCGCCTTCATCGCTGCTCCTCCAGTAGACATCGACGGCATCCGCGAACCAGTTGCTGGTTCCTTGATGTACGGCAACAACATCATTACTGGTGCTGTTGTTCCTTCATCGAATGCGATCGGGCTTCACTTCTATCCCATCTGGGAAGCAGCTTCCCTCGATGAGTGGTTGTACAACGGCGGCCCCTACCAATTGGTAGTATTTCACTTCCTGATTGGCATTTTCTGCTACATGGGTCGTGAATGGGAACTGTCCTACCGCTTAGGTATGCGTCCTTGGATCTGCGTCGCTTACTCTGCACCAGTTGCAGCAGCCACCGCAGTATTCTTGATTTACCCGATCGGACAAGGCAGCTTTTCTGACGGTATGCCCTTGGGTATCTCCGGCACCTTCAACTTCATGATCGTGTTCCAAGCCGAGCACAACATCCTGATGCACCCCTTCCATATGTTGGGAGTTGCTGGTGTCTTCGGCGGTTCTTTGTTCTCCGCCATGCACGGTTCCTTGGTAACATCTTCCTTGGTTCGCGAAACAACCGAAACTGAATCTTTGAACTACGGTTACAAATTCGGTCAAGAAGAAGAAACCTACAACATCGTTGCAGCCCACGGCTACTTCGGTCGTTTGATTTTCCAATACGCGAGCTTTAACAACAGCCGTTCTCTGCACTTCTTGTTAGGTGCATGGCCAGTTGTCGGCATCTGGTTTACCGCTTTGGGTATTTCCACGATGGCCTTCAACTTGAACGGTTTCAACTTCAACCAATCGATTATCGACTCGCAAGGTCGCGTCATCAACACTTGGGCTGATGTCATCAACCGCGCTAACCTGGGTATGGAAGTAATGCACGAGCGCAACGCTCACAACTTCCCTCTCGACTTGGCCGCCGGTGAAGTCACCCCAGTAGCAATGGTTGCTCCTTCCATCAACGGCTAAATTTAGCTTTTGATTTAACAAAAAGCGCTCCTAGAAATAGGGGCGCTTTTTGTTTTGGCAAGTAGAATTTGAGAGATTTTTTTCTGTTAAATCCGTTAAATCCGTTAAATCCCATACACTGCGCCTTGCCGAACTTCCCGATCGATCTGATATATTGATTAAGAATTATTATTTTTGGCAATCATCAAAGTGGCGATATTTAACAGGCACAAATTTGAAAAACTCGTGGTTCATAAATCCAAAACATTAGCCTGGGCGATCGCACTTTTCAGCGGCATTTTGATGGCATTGACAACCGCACCAGTAAATGCTTGGCTATTGGCTTGGGTAGCATTAGCTCCCCTGTGGGTTTTGGTTGTTAGTTATGAAAAGCCAAAGCAAGAAGTAAAAAAACAAAAATTCTTCCTTCTTCCTTCTTCCTTCTTCCTTCTTCCTTCACTCTGGGGAATTGGCTATCACGGATTAGCTTTATCTTGGATTATGGGAATTCACCCGATGACTTGGTTGGGAGTTCCTTGGTGGCCGAGTTTGGCGATCGCACTTTTTTGCTGGGCATTCATCACCCTCTGGGGAGCCGCCTTAGTCGCCGTTTGGGCGTGGCTATTTGTAATTCTCAACTCCCTCACTTTACCCGGCCAAAATCCAATTCTTATTCTTAACTCCCCCCCTTTACAAGGGGGGGCTGGGGGGGGTTGCTCCGATCTTATTGTTCTTAACTCCCCCCCTTTACAAGGGGGGGCTGGGGGGGGTTGCTCTAAATTTTCAGCATTAACTCGCGTTTTAATTGGCACAGCTTTGTGGTGTGCCTTAGAAAGTATTTGGAGTACAGGTTCGCTGTGGTGGACATCACTATCTTACACGCAAAGCCCGCACAATTTAGCAATATTGCACCTCGGTCAACTCTCCGGGCCCAGCGCCGTAACAGCCGCTATTGTAGCAGTAAATGGCTTAATCGCCGAAGCTTTTATTGAAGGAAGAAGGAAGAAGGAAGAAGGAAGTTCGGCAACGGATTGTGTAACGGATGTAACGGATGTAACGGATGGATGGAAGCAGGAGAGAGTCCGAGGTAAGAAGGGAGAAGTCCGAGGGAAGAAGTGGGTTGCTTATATTTGGCCTGCGGGTTTATTTTTAGTTTTGCATATTGCAGGATGGAGCTTATACAATCGCCCTTTGAATCAAGAAGCTGCAACTGCTTTAAAAATTGGCATTATTCAAGGCAATATTCCTAACGAGATTAAGTTTGACTCAGGGGGTTGGCAGCGCGCTTTGGAAGGTTACACCACTGGATACAAACAGTTAGCAGACAGGAAAGTCGATGCTGTGTTAATTCCAGAGACGGCTTTGCCTTTTATCTGGACAAACGAGTATCAGCGTTCTACTCTTTCCTTTTACCAAGCTATTCTCGAACGCGGCGTTGTGGCTTGGGTGGGAGGCTTCGCCCAGCAAGATGATAGTATCACTAACAGCTTATTGGCGATCGATCGCACTGGAGAAATTGTCGGCCGCTACGATAAACTAAAGCTAGTGCCTTTAGGCGAATATATTCCTTTTTATGAAATCTTAGGCGGGATTATTAATCGGCTTTCTCCCTTAGATGCTCATTTAGTACCAGGCAATTCTAAACAAGTGTTTGATACGCCGTTTGGTCGCGCCCTTGTCGGAATTTGTTACGATTCGGCGTTTGCGGAAATTTTCCGATATCAGGCGGCGAAGGGAGGCGAATTTATGATCACCGCTTCCAACAATGCCCATTATAAACCGCCGATGTTGGATCAACATCATGCTCTAGATGTGATGCGGGCAATTGAGACGGATAGATGGGCAGTTATCGCAACTAATACGGGTTACTCTGCTTTTGTAAATCCTCGCGGCGAGACGGTTTGGAAGTCGGGAATTAATACCTATGAAGTCCGAGATGCTACTATTTATCGGCGGCAAACTCGGACTTTGTACGTGCGGTGGGGAGATTGGCTGACGCCTTTATTGTTAGTATTGGCGGGGTTAATGCGGTTAATTGTTAGAAATTAACCCGTAGGTTATACGATTGAGATTTTCGATACCAATCTCAAATCTCAAATCTAAAATTGTTAGTATTGGCGGGGTTAATTCGGTTGATTGTTAAAAAGTAACGTTAGTAAAGAGTTTTAGGGTGGGGCGGGGGCGGGTTTATTAAATCTGTTTGCACTGTGAGGATTATTGGTGAACCCGCCCCTACAGTTCACTAATGACTAATGACCAATGATTAATGAGTCTACTTATCTTTCACGTGTTCGTGAACGCTAGGAGATAAAGAAATTAAATCGTCGATATTGCGCTGCATGGTAGCACAAATATTGTTCAAAGGCAAATCATTGGCATCGTGTCCGAAGGGATTCTCTATTTCAATGCCGATTTCTTCGATGCCGAACAAAGTAAAACTAATTAAAGCCACAACTAAGCCGGTTCCCCAAGCCAAATCCTTCACCATTTGAAAGGGCAGTGCCAAACAGTAAAGCAACAATAGTTGTTTCAGGTGAATCGCGTAAGCCAAAGGGATAGGCGTCTTCAATATCCGCTCGCAGCCGCCTAATACATCAATCATAGAGTTGAGCAACTCATTCATACCAGTTAACTGATAGACATCGACGCAATTGCGCTCGTACTGCTCGTGGATATAATCCTCAATCCAAAAGGCAATTTCTAGGGGCGGATTGTTCATCGATTTGAGCTTTTGGTACTGCGCTGGCGACATTAACGGCTCCAATTCTGGATTTACTGCTTCTTGCCGCAAGTGCAGTTTCATCGCCACTGCAAAGGCAGGTAACAGGCGCAGGGCTGACTTTTTGAGTTCTATATCCTGCGGGTCTTTTTCCTCAATTGCTACCCAGATTTGGCGCGCCAAATTTCGGACGTTGTTGACTAAAGTTCCCCAAAATTTTCGACCTTCCCAAAATCTTTCGTAGGCTGTATTTGTCCGAAAAACTAACAGTAAACCCATGACAATACTCGGTACAATACTCGACAAAATTGGCATGGAAACGGGCAATTTAAAAAAGTGCAGCAGGGAAATAAAAACTCCAAAGCCACCGCACAGCAAAACGCGGGGCAAAATTGAGGGAATGACAGAGCCTCGAACCTGTAATGCAATTTTAAACCAAGGCGGTCGATCGCCACTCATGCAAGTCTCCTCATTAAATTAGTAGTCTGCGCCCTAGGGCTGGCAGCGCAAATGCCTGCTAAACTTAGTTCTTCGGCTCCCGCCAGTCGATTTGAGATTCGAGATTTTAGATTGACTCCACAGATAAATCTGGGGGGTTTGAACTTTGGTCTAAAATTTTTTGGTCTCCACGACTTCTGTCAGGGCTTGTATCCCTATTTGGGTGCGGTGAGAGCTTCCGAAAAAAGCTTTCCTACAAACAACCTTTGGATTTTACCCAAAAAACTCATCTTTACGCTCAATCTAAAACCTAAAATCTAAAATCTACAATTGATTGACGGAGGGACTTAATTCGGTAAGATTAATCATGTATCTTTAAACCTCAGCTTCCGTGCAAGAGCTACCGACATCTGTACCCCCGCATTTTCACCGATTGCCAAACCAACGGTGGCAAATTTATTCGCCTCAACCACAGCAAGCCGAACAGTTTGCCACTGAAATCGGTTTGTCGCCCTTGCTGGCACAGGTACTGATTAACCGGGGAATCGATTCGCTTAAAGAAGTCCAAGGGTTTATCGAACCGGAATCTCTGGTTTTGCCGGCGCCAATGGATGAGTTTCCCGATTTGGCTGCGAGTGTCAAACTGTTGCGGGAGGCAATTTCGGGAGGGCAAAAAATTGCGATTTGCGGCGACTACGATGCTGACGGGATGACGAGTACGGCTTTGTTGCTACGCGCTCTGAGGCTGCTGGGCGCGAATGTGGATTATGCTATTCCCAGCCGGATGCGAGAAGGTTATGGGATTAACGATCGCATTGTAGAAGAATTTCACTCCGAAGGTGTCGCTCTCATTCTCACGGTTGACAACGGAATTGCAGCTTACGGCCCGGTTGCCAGAGCGCGAGAACTCGGTGTCAAAGTTATTATTACAGACCACCACGACTTGCCGCCCAAACTGCCGCCGGCAGATGCTATTCTCAACCCGAAATTAATTGCGGAACCTTCGCCTTATCGCGGTTTGGCTGGCGTAGGCGTTGCTTATGTTTTGGCGATTACTTTGGCGATTGATATGCAGAAAGTTGGCGGGTTGGTGAATCCGCTGCTGGAGTTATTTACCTTGGGAACTATTGCGGATTTAGCGCCTTTGACAGGAGTTAATCGGCGCTGGGTAAAGCGTGGTTTGCGGCTGTTGCCTCACTCGCAATTGGCGGGGATTCAGGCTTTGATTCAGGTGGCAGGAGTGCAGCCGGGAAGTGCTGAAAATCCCTCAATTCTCAACTCAAAACTCAAGGGCGGGCACGGGGGCACCGCCCCTACGACTCAAAATTCGTTAAAGCCTGAAGATATTGGTTTTAGGCTCGGACCCCGGATTAATGCTGTGGGGCGGCTGGCTGACCCTCAAATTGTGATAGAGTTGCTGACTACGGACGATCGCGAATTGGCTCTCAAAAACGCGATGCAGTGCGAACAAATTAATCAGCGCAGGCAGGAGTTGTGCCAAGAAATTGAGCAGGAAGCCATTGCTTGGTGTGAGAATAGTGCGATCGACTTGCAGCAAGAACGAGTTTTAGTTGTCGTGCAACCGGGTTGGCACCACGGGGTGATAGGGATTGTAGCTTCTCGGTTGGTGGAACGCTACGGCGTACCCGTTTTTATAGGTACTTTTGAGGATGAGGCTGTAGGGGCGGTGCCCCCGTGCCCGCCCGCTAAAATTGTCCGGGGTTCGGCGAGGGGAATTCCTGAGTTTAATGTATTTGACGGGCTGAATTTTTGCGCGGATTTATTAACTAAATTTGGCGGACACAAAGCGGCTGGCGGTTTTTCTATGCCGGCCCAGAATCTCGACCAATTCCGCAATCAACTGTCAATTTTTGCCAATCAATGTTTGCAGCCGGAACACCTAAAACCGCTGGTTTCAGTAGATGTGCAGGCAAATTTGGCAGAGATTAATCTCGACCTTTACCGACAAATTGATGCTCTAGAACCTTGCGGGATTGAAAATAAGGCTCCTGTATTTTGGACGCCTAATGTTTGCATAACAGAACAGAAAATTGTGGGTAAAGGAGGTCACGTTAAACTAACTGCAACTCAAGATGGAAATGTATCGGCTAGTGTGAAGGCGATTGCTTGGCGTTGGGGCGAATATTTTCCTTTGCCTCGGCGGGTTGATATTGCTTACCGATTGCGGGAAAATAGTTTTAATGGCAAGACATCGGTTGAGTTAGAATTGTTGGGCGTTCGGCTACCGGCAAATGCTGCTACTTCGAGGCCGCCGAGGTTCGGAAAAGTTGAGTTTGATTACTGCGATCGCACTTATTCTTGCAGTCTGTCTCCAGCCGGATCGATCGAGGAATTGAGAATTCGCAACTCTCAAGGGCAAGTTTTGGCTGTTGCACCCGGACAAAACATCGGTTTGTTAGGCAACTCCCGCAAAGATGCTAGAGAAGTGGATGTATCTCTACCTTTTTTTGAAAATTTGATTCAAACTGCTAAACACGCCCTGGGTATTTGATAACTCGGTATTTGATAACAAAGCTCGTGCTACTGGGAAAATTGGCGATCGAGCGTTGTGAATTTTGAATAATTTAAAACTCAAAACTCCCAACTCTCGATCGCCCCGGAGCGTGCTATAATTACAGGTCGCCGCCTCTAGCTGCCAAGAGAAAAATCACGATCGGGCCAGAAAGCACGACGGCGGCGAGTAAAGCTACCTGAACAATGAGTTGGTAGTCTACACCACCCATACCACTGAAAAGATCGGTTATAAAGTCCATTTGTCCTCCTGACTGTAGTGATTAAGTCTAGATTGTTGAATTAGAAAATCCGCTTCTGATTTTACCGGGCGATCGACCATATTTTTTAAGGAACTTTACAAAATTCAACAAAATTTGACATCCTCACGCCCGCTAAAGCCACGGTGATTCCAAACATCACTGTTTGGGCTTCCTCTTTCTGCGACCCGACTTACTTGAAGGAGTTTCCTCACTCAAACAGAGGTCGATGTCTCCAGAGGCGTTATAGGTTCCCGTGTGCCCCACGGTACGCAATCCCAGTTCTAATATATTTCGCGCAGCATTCCAATCGCGGTCTAAAACAAATCCACAATGCGGACAAATATGTGTTCTTTGACTTAGCGATTTCTTCACAACCTTTTCGCAATTAGAACAATTTTGGCTAGTGTAGTGCGGTGCGACGGCAACAGTAGCTACTCCAAACACTTTGCCAAAATATTCAATCCAATTCCTAAAAGCTGTCCAAGCGGCATCAGATATAGACTTGGACAGCTTTTTGTTTTTGACCATGTTACGCACCGACAAGTCTTCGTAAGCTACCAAGTCGTTGGACTGGACTACGCACCTTGCTAATTTCACAGCAAAGTCTTTACGCCGCCTACTTACCTTGAGGTGTTTTCTGCTTAATCGATTCCGCGCCGCTTCTCTGTTCTTAGAACCTTTCTGGGTTCTGGAAAGTCTGCGATTAAGCTTTTTGAGTGACCGCTCTGACTTTCTTAAATGACGCGGGTTCTCGACGGTATTACCATCCGAGTCTGTGTAGAAATGGGTCAATCCTACGTCTAAACCAATGGTTCGTCCCGTAGGCTCTCGCTGTTCATTCCGTTCAGCATCAATACAGAATTGCACGTAGTACCCGTCGGCTCGACGCACTACGCGCACTCGTTTGATTTGACTTCGCTGGTAGAAATGCAAGTCGCGAGTTCCCCACAACTTAAATCTTCCTGCTTTGAAGCCGTCGCTAAAGTTTATGCTTCTGAGATCTTCTGAAAGCTTCCATCCACAGGTTTTGTATTCAACAGAATCGCGGGTTTCATGCTTTTTGAAACGTGGAAATCCTTTCTTTCCCGGTT
>NZ_JAUBTK010000060.1:24519-49612 GCF_036702455.1 Microcoleus sp. D2_18a_D3 | reverse complement strand
GTGATGCTATATCTGCCCATTCTTGTGACTTATTTATGCCTTCTTTAATTCCCCACTCTCAGACCTGAATCCTTACGTTTTTGGATTAGCGTGGTGCTGTTAGGGAAAGAAGTAGTTACCAAATATCGGCGTTATTTGCATCCCCGATATCTTTGGAAAAAACTCAGAAATTTTAACCGCCGATGAACAGGGTTCGACGCAGATAATGAGCCTGGATGTTGGCGCTTATCTGCGGTCAAGGTTGAGCTATTCGCTAAAAATTTGCAAGCGAATAGAGCGTTCTCCGTCTCCGAAATCCACTTCTATCTTTTCTCCCGAAAGAGTGTCCAAGCATCCCAAAAGCAACCGCAAATTGGGTGTGCTTGCTCCTGTATCCACGTACAATCTATCTGCCAAACTGCCTAAACGCTTCCAAATTGTGTAGAGTTTGACTACTGTTTGCTCTAGCTGCGCGGCTTGTTTTACAACGTCGGCGGTGGTTCCCAAACAGCCGACTCGCAAAGATTCTTCTAAGGCCATTTCCATGTCTAAGTGAGACTGATTGAGAGCTTGCACTTGGGCGGCGGCGTCGAGATATTTTGATAGGTTTTTGGCGTCGGATGTTAGCTGTTTGACAGTATCTACGTCGGGATTTTCTGCTACTTCTTTTTGAATTTCGCTTTGGTGAGATGGGGAGAGTTTCTCCATTTCTTTGACTAAAGGTGCGAGGTAGCGGGAAGGTAGAGAACCGGTAGATGCTTTTTCTTTGACTTCTTCGGGCAATAATTCTGAGTTCATTGCCATCCACTCGTCGGAGAGTTGTTTGACTTCGCGGCGGGTGATGCGATCGCCATTTGCTGCTGCATCTGTTACCATTTGCTGGACTTCGGGAGATGCTTTGGCGGTTTCTACAAAGGCTCTTTTGCTGAAGTTTCTAATGGAATCTGGGTCTAAATCTCCTTGCTGGATCAGAGTATCGGCACTATTAGCTAATTCTATCAAAGAATAGGCTTGACTTTTGCCAATTTCTCTTTCTTTGAGCCAGTTCAAAAAGCCTGTACCGCGTCCTTCGCCGCCTTTTTTTTCTCTGTCTCGGACTGTTCGCAGAATGCGTCCCCGCCAAATGTCGGTTTGCAAGTCGAAGCGATCGCACACTTTCCAGGCATTGTCAACCTGATTGTCAAAATCAAAGTCTGGTATTTGTTCGTCTTCGGGGTCTGGCAATTGGAAATTGATATCGGTAAAGCCGTTGAGGGCTTCTGCAAGTTCTGCGGGATTTAGGGGGACTTCAGCCATTAGGAAAAATTTGTGTAGTGCAACAGCCGGTTTAATTGGGAACTTGCACGGGTTGACAGTTGAGACGCTATATGTAGCGGTAAGGTAGGCAAGATTTACCTACTAATAGAGCTTTCATGCAAGTCATATTATTATTGCACGATGGAGGGCGATCGGCGAAAAGATACCCAAAATCACTCCGGGCACGCCCCTGATAGGAATTGAGGGGAGTGCTGGCTGTGCGGGGATTGATTTAAAGTGAATTAGGAAATTAAAGGAACTAATAAAATGCTGGAAGCTACCAAACGTTAGGAGCGCTCTATCCCTTTGTTAGCCTAGAATTGAGAAAACAAGCTAAAGGAAAAGTGCCAGGTCAGAACAAGACATCGCTAATATCATTACGAGCGAACCGGGTAAACGAGGGGGAAACCTTGTATTCGAGGCATGAGAATTACGGTTGATGACGTGTGGGAATACCTCGCTTCTGGGATGAGTTAGGAAGAAATTCTAGATGATTTTTCCTATCTTACCCAAGATGATATTTGGACTTGTTTGAGTTTTTCTTAAATAGTTATCATATTATGTTTCGGTAATCGCTAATCATGATTCTGTAGTAAGAGGGTAAGGCTCGCGATCTAGAAGCTTGCACTGTAGTCGTCATTAATTGACCGGACATAATATTATATCCCTGCGTGAAATCATGCCCAAAGACTTCTCCGGTAAAAATCTCCGAGGCTGCAATTTCAAAGGTCAAAACCTCACAGGTGCAAAATTCATCGGTGCAGACATCCGAGGCGCAAACTTCACCAATGCCATCCTCAGAGAAGCTGACTTCACCCGTGCCAAAGCTGGACCGCAACGTCGCTGGACAATTTTTATAGTAACTATCTCGCTATTTCTATCGTTAATATCGGGGTTGATGTCAGGCTTTGTTAGTCTTAGGGTAGCAGTTTTATTGACTCCAGATAGCATCAAACAGTATACCATTCTTCCCGGTGTGGTTGTGTTGATAGTTTTGGCAATCTTCTTTATAGCTACTATCCGCCAAGGTATAGGGGCAGTGGCAGTGGCAGGGGCAGTGGCAGTGGCAGCGGCAGCGGCAGTGCCAGTGGCAAATTTTGTGGCAGCGGCAGCGGCAGGTTTTGTGGCAGGGGCAGCGGCACGGGCAACGACAGCGGCAGAGGCAGTGGCAGTGGCAGCGGCAGGGGCAACGGCAGAGGCAGTGGCAGAGGCAGTGGCAGCGGCAGTGGCAGCGGCAGTGGCAGTGGCAGTGGCAGTGGCAGCGGCAGCGGCAAGTTTTGTGGCAGCGGCAAGTTTTGTGGCAGTGGCAGCGGCAGTGGCAGCGGCAGGGGCAGCGGCAGGTTTTGTGGCAGAGGCAGGGGCAGCGGCAGCGGCAAGTTTTGTGGCAGTGGCAGGGGCAGTGGCAGTGGCAGCACTAGGTATTTACATTGCTTGGCGTGCTCTGGCTGGGGATGAGAAACACGCCTTTGTTCTCAAAATTGCCATTGCTTTTGCCGCTACAGGCGGCACTAGCTTTCGCAATGCCGATTTAACTGATGCCAATTTCACTGAGGCAATTCTCAAAAGTACAGATTTTAGAACAGCCAATCTCACTCGCACTTGCTTCCGCAAAACAGAAAAACTCGATCGCGCGCGAGTCGGTAATTCGATATTAGCTGATACCCGCGTCCGAGAATTACTCATCACTCGCAATGGTTACAAAAAATCATATTTCGGTGCGGATTTCCAAGGAGCAAATCTGACAGGCGTTAATCTCAACGAGGCTAATCTCAAGCAGGCTAACCTCAGCGAAGCAACTTTGCATCTAGCTAATTTGGAATCGGCAAACCTCACTGAAACTCAAGCCTTAGCAACAGATTTTACAGAAGCTTATTTTACAGGTGCTTGTTTGGAAGCTTGGAAGATTGACGCTACTACAAAGCTCGATCGCGTTGACTGTCGGTTTGTTTTTCTTCTAGAAAACGCCAAACCGGGAACTGACTATAGCCAACGCCGCCCTCACCACATCAGTAAATGTTTTGAACCGGGGGATTTCGAGAAACTCTATAAAAAGATTATGGAAACCGTGCAAATCCTGATCAAAGATGGGCTTAACCCAGAAGCTTTTACCGCCGCTTTTCAGAAGTTAATGCAAGAATTTCCAGACATTACACCGGAGTCAATTCAAGGAGTTGAGAAGAAAAAAAACGATGTTTTACTGACTCTCAAAGTTCCCGAAGGAACGGATAAGGGTAAAGTTGAGCAAATTTGGGACGAAGTTTATCAAGCAAGGCTAGAAGCTAAAATACAAGCCGAGCAATTAAAATCTAAAGATGAAATTATTGCAATAGAAAGACATCACTATCGTGTCTTTCAAGACTTGGTGAAAGGAGTGTTTAGTCAATATGTGGTAAATCCTTCAACCGTGCCTCAGCCATCTAACCTGATAATTCACAATCACAATCAATCTACAGCAGAGAATAATGTCGCCAGCCACAACATCGACCAAAGTCGGCAACTTGATATTTCAGGTGGAACAGTTAACGCTACCGGTGCCGGCTCTTTAAGTTTAGGAGATAATGGCGGTACAACAGCGAACACGATCGAGGAGTTGCCCGATTCAGCCGTTAGCGCAGCCCTCGAAGACGATCGCCCTTAATCACAAAGTGAGTAATGCTATAATTTTAGTCAAACTCTGGTAACAGCGGAAATCAAAGCTATGAGCGTATCACTAGGTTCAGAGAAACCGGAATTTAAAGAATTACTGCTGCAATTGCAAGCTGCCATTGCGAATGAAAATACAGAAGTGTCAATCCAGAGTATAGAAAATTCCGAAAAGGGAGTAATTGCAATCTTTGTCAATGCTCTGACAGATGATAAGCAAACTATAATTTATCACGAGTTAAAGCAAAACTACGAACTGCTATTAAAGGCTATTGAAGATAAATATCAAGCTGAATTACGAGCCAAAGATTGCGAAATTGCCATGTACCGTCAAGAGATAGCTATTTCCGAAGCAGTTTCTAAAAGTTTAACAGAGCTTGAAACCGATGCTCATTCCAGTCAGGAAGATGAGTCGAGATCCGAATCAGAGGATGTGGAGTCACTAAGGGCGATCGCCCAAAAATACAAGGCAGAATTAAAATATAAAGATGAGGAAATCGCTTTATATCGCCAGCAAATAGCTGAAATGAGAGAACTAACAGAGATGTTAGCTAAACAACCGCTGTCGATTAATATTATTCAGGAGGATAAGTAAGCATAAAGTCTTACCCAAACCATGCAAAATGACGAAAGTCTTACTCGAATCATCCAGGCCTATGAGCAAATTATCAAAGATTTAGAAGCCAAGCACAAATCTGAACTGCAAGCTAAAGATAGAGATATAGAATTTTACCGTCAAAAAAGTTTGGAGTTAAATGAACTTCTCAAATTGTTGGCGACGCGACCTGTTAATGTTATTATTAATAATGAAGTTAAATCTACATCACAGAATAAAGTTATGAGTGACCAAATCGACCAAAGTCGCAAAATAGAAATTACAGGCGGAACCGTTAACGCTAGCGGCGCAGGAGCTTTAAGTTTAGGTGATATCAGCGGTACTGTTGCCAATACAATTAATCAATTATCTGATTCTGCTAAACCAGATGAACCGGGAATCAAAGAATTATTGACCCAGTTACAAACAGCGATCGAGGCTGAAAGTGATTTATCTGATGATGATAAAGCTGAAGCATTGGAGCAGGTAAAAACTTTGGCAGAAGTAGGGAAAAATCCCCAAGAAAGTACAATGCAAAAGGCGGGGAAAACGGCAATGAAAATTTTGAAAGGGACTATTGCTGGTTTACCTAGTGCGGCAACGTTGGTAGAAGCTTGCAGTAAATTGTTGCCTGCGATCGCAAGTCTCTTACTTCTACCCTGAAATCCAATATCAACGCCCAGTAAGTAATTGTATGTTTAGGGCGGGCGAGACGCCCACCCCACGAAAATTCTTCGCTTTAATCAAAATGACAGCGCAAGTTACCGCCCAGATTTTTTCGGCTGTGTACCATCAGTCGATCGCTTCCGACGGATCAGTACGCTCATCACCTGCTTCGGATTGGCTGCACGTTGTACGGGGCTCCAATCGCCGACTTCGGCAAATCCTAGTCGGTACAAAGTCAGTATGGTTTCCCTGACTCCTTTCGGCGAACCGACAACCGTTAACAGCACAACTTCCTGTTCCGATACTGCTGCTGAGTCGTCATTTGGGCGATCGGAAAAGTTGTCGTCAGGCACGAATTCCTGTGACATAATATGTTCTCCTGGTTTTGGGTTTTCTAGAAAAACCCAAAAACCCAGCCGCCCCGCATTTCAACGCATAGCAGGGCGGCTACAGAGGATGTTAAGATACTCCGTTAGCCTCCAGACTGCTGTGATCAGTTTGGCGGTTAGCTGTCCATTGCTG
This sequence comes from Microcoleus sp. D2_18a_D3, assembly GCF_036702455.1. NCBI lineage: Bacteria > Bacillati > Cyanobacteriota > Cyanophyceae > Oscillatoriales > Microcoleaceae > Microcoleus > Microcoleus sp. D2_18a_D3. Next base: position 43,911 of record NZ_JAUBTK010000060.1, on the reverse strand, counting down.
TTACGAGCAGCTTTGGGCAGTGCAACTAGATTTTTGGGCGACGCGGGCTGCCTCCTCTACAAGCAAGCAACCTCTCACTTCAAAGCGTAGCCGCAGATGGGGGCCGCCGTCAATCGATTTTGGATTTTGGATTTTGGATTTTGGATTGAAGAATTGATCCCCGGACTAATCTGGGGACTTTGGGGGTTTTGATGCGGGATTGGCAGGTTTTGGGCGATCGCACCAATGAGACTCACAAAACGATCGCCTTTTCAACTTACCAACTACAACGGCGATACTTTATCGCGTTCAATCTCCTCGTGGGGAGTTGTTTTGCCGTTCAAAATTGTGCCATCCTCGGGGAGATTGTCTAGTCGATCGCGCTTCTTAAAGCGATCGCGAGCCGAGACAACCACCACATACAGAACCGGCACCATAAACAAACTCAAGACAGTAGAAACAACCGTCCCCCCGGCGATCGCATTCCCTAGCGATCGGCGGCTTGCTGCACCCGCACCTTCTGGGTTAACCAGAGGAGCAATACCCAAAACGAAAGCCAGAGAAGTCATCAAAATCGGTCGTAAACGCTCTTGAGAAGCCTCAACTGCCGCCTTAGCAATTGAATATCCCTGCTCCCGTAACTGGTTCGCAAACTCCACGATTAAAATCGCATTTTTACTAGCCAACCCAATCAACATCACCAAACCAATCTGGCAATAAACATCATTCGCCAAACCGCGCAACGACTGAGCTAAAAGAGCACCCAAAATCGCCAGAGGCACCGATAGCAAAATAATGAAAGGATCGACATAATTTTCGTACTGAGCCGCCAACACCAAAAACACAAAAATCAGCCCCAAACCGAAAATAATCGGTGCTTGACCGCCCGACTCAATTTCTTCTAAAGAACTCCCCGACCATTCATAGCCAAAACCCGAGGGCAAAACTTGAGCAGACACCTTTTCCATCGATTTTATCGCCTGTCCAGAACTCGCTCCCGGCGCAGGAGAGCCAGTAATTTCAATTGACCTATACAAATTGTAGTGATTAACAGTTTGCGCTCCCACCACCGGAGTAATCTTCACCAAATTGCTCAAAGAAATCATTTCATTCTTTCCAGAACGCACATACAATTTCCCAATATCTTCAGGGTTATCACGAAACTGTTTATCCGCCTGAACATAAACCCGATAATTGCGCTGCTGCAGGTTAAAATCGTTCACATACTGAGCACCCAGAGCCGTTTGTAACGTACTGAAAACATCATCAATGGGAATATCTAGAGCCTTAGCTCGATTGCGGTCAACTTCCACAATTAATTGAGGCGTATTCGCAGCAAACGTACTAAATACCGCTTGCAATCCCGGTGTCTGATTTGCCTGCTTCAAAATCCCGCCCATAGTCTGGACTAAGCCATCTAAACCGCTGTTACCTTTGCGGTCTTGCAATTGAAATTGGAAACCCCCAAATTGACCTAAACCTTGAATAGCAGGCGGATTCACTGGGAAAATTCTAGCTTCGGGAATCGAGAAAAACTTACCCCGCAACTTACCAATAATCGCTTGTACAGTTTGATCTTCTCCGTGACGTTCTTCCCAGGGTTTAAGTGTAGTAAATATAATGCCTTGATTAGAAGTGCTACCGCTAAAACCAAATCCACCCACTGAAAAAGTCCCGACAACTTCAGGAAGTTTGAGGATTTCTTGTTCTACTTGATCCATTACTTTCTGAGTGTATTGCAGCGAAACACCTTGGGGCCCTTGAATAATTGTCATAAAATAGCCCTGGTCTTCTTCCGGGATAAATGCTGTGGGCACTGATAAATAAAGCCAAGCTGTTACTCCCAGAGAAGCGATGAACACGAGGGTGACAATAGTCTTAATTCCTGTTAGAAATATTAAGGATTTTCGATACTGTCGCTGTACCCAATCGAGCACTCCATTAAAACGGTCAAAAACCCAACCTAGCGGGCCCCCAAACTTGGGCCCTCGACGCAGTAATATAGCTGAAATTGAGGGCGTGAGAGTAACCGCAATAAAGGTAGAAAGCAGGACGGAAAAAGCAATTGTTAGCGCAAATTGTTTATAAAGCGCTCCTGTAGTTCCGGGAAAAAATGCCACTGGCACGAACACTGCCATCAACACTAAAGAAGTCGCAATTACAGCGCTAAAAAGCTCCCGCATTGACTCAAAAGCCGCTTGGCGGGCATTCATACCTTGGCGGATCAGGCGGTCAATATTTTCTACTACAATGATAGCGTCATCAACCACTAATCCAGTCGCTAATGTCAGACCAAAGAGAGATAAACTGTTAATCGTAAATCCGAAAAGTTTGATAAAGGCAAACGTTCCAATCAAAGAAATTGGAATTGTGATGGTAGGAATAATAGTTGTGCGCCAGTCTTGCAAGAAAACAAAAATCACTATCACCACTAGCAATACTGATTCAAATAATGTCTTGACTACTTCTGCCATCGACTCTTCTACAAACAAAGTCGTGTCCAGCGCTACTCTATGTATCAACCCCGGAGGGAAAGCAACAGCTAGTTTTTCCATTTCTGTTTTGACGGCATGGGCAACATTCAAAGCATTACTTCCAGGCAGTTGGTAAATCCCTAAACCTACTGCATCATTGCCTCGAAATCGCAGAAATGAGCTGTAATTCTCTGCCCCTAATTCTGCTCTCCCCACATCTTTTAATTTAACTAACGTTCCATTTGTCTCTGTTTTGAGGACGATTTCTTCAAATTCTGCTGGTTCTTTGAGGCGACTTTCAGCACGCAAGTCAATTTGATACATTTGTCCCTGTGGAGCAGGTTCTTGACCAACTCTCCCAGCACCAACTTGCAAGTTTTGTTCGTTGAGAGCCCTCGTTACATCTTGCATTGTGAGACGGCGAGCTGCTAATTTATTGGGATCTATCCATAAACGCATTGCATAGCGTCTTTCCCCAAAAATTCGCACGTCGCCAACACCTTTTACCCGCTTTAAAGCATCTGCTAAATATAAGTCAGCGTAGTTGCTTAAAAATATGGTGTCGTATTCTTTATTTTCTGTAAATAAACCGATCGCTAATAGGAGACTTGTAGATTGTTTGGTAACTCTAACTCCTGTGCGCTGTACGGCATCTGGTAGTTGGGGTTGAGCAACTGCAACTCGATTTTGAACATCGACGCCGGCAATGTCTTTGTTGCGCGAGGAATCAAAGGTAGCTGTAATGGTGCTAGTGCCATCGTTACTACTACTGGAAGTTAGATATTTGAGTCCTTCAACGCCGTTTATTTGCCTTTCTAGGATGTTGGTAACGGCATTTTCGACAATTTCAGCACTCGCCCCGCTATAGTTAGCTGTGACGTTAATTTGGGTAGGGCTGATGTCGGGGAAGCGCTCGATCGGCAATGTGGGAATGCTGATTGCGCCTACCAAAACAATAATTAAGGCGCAGACGCTAGCAAAGACTGGTCGTTTAATAAAGAAATCTGCAAACATTATTTGGGTAATGGGTAGTTGCGGATGGCTAATTGCTAATTGCTAATTTACCCGATATTGTAGGGGTCGTGCCCCCGTGCCGACCCCCATCCAGAAGGGATCGGGGCAGGGCAGCCACGGGGGGCAGGGCAGCCACGGGGGGCAGGGCAGCCACGGGGGGCAGGGCAGCCACGGGGGGCTGCCCCTACAAGAATGAAACAGCCCTACTTAAAAAGGGGACAAGAACTGGAGGTAGCATATTAATTTTTGCCCCCCACTGGTAATTTTTTCTCTGCTCCTTTCCCTTCCTCTTGAGCCATAAGGGGAGCGCCGTCTGTGAGGTTAAGGATGCCTGCGGTCACAATTTTTTCGCCTGCTTGCAAACCTTCGATAACTTGATAATTATTTCCCTCAATGGCTCCCAATTTCACGGACTTTTGTCGCGCTACTAAAGGTGGCATTCCAGGTTTTGGCTGTTCCGGCTTTTGAGCTGTGAAGACAAAAGTTTCTCCACCTAAGCGAGTGACTGCTGTTACTGGAACTAAAATTCCGGGGTTCTGTTTCCAGATGACTTTTGCTTTTACAAACTGGAGATTAAGCAGTTCGCCACTGGGGTTGGGAAAGGTGGCTTTAGCTAAAATTGTTTGGGAATTGGCGCTGACGTTGGGGGAGATAAAACTGATTTGACCTTGGGCGATCGCCTTACCTTGAGCGTCGAGCATTTGTACTGGCAGCCCTAAGCGTAATTGAGGCATCCGTTCCAAAGGAATTGATAACCGCAAGTCTAGCAATTGGTTCTCTGTCAGGGTGGCAATGGCATCACCTTTTTGCAAGTAATCACCTACTTTCACTGGTATGTCGCCGATGACTCCCGCGAAGGGCGCGATGACAGCAGTTTCTTGTAGTTGTACTTCAAAGCCGCGCACTTGAGCGGCGGCCTCGGCAACTTGCGCTTGGGCTTGATCGAGCTGTTCTTGGCGCGTACCGTTGGCTAACTGCGCTAATCTGCTCTTGGCTTGTGCGACTTCTGCTTCGGCTTTGGCTATTTCCTCTGGGCGCGAACCGTTTTGCAATTGCCGCAAAGCTTGCCGCTGCTGTTGCAAGGCTGCTGTCCGGCGCTCGATCTCGGCTTGTCTGTTTTTTTGCCGCTGCTCGAACCGCCTTTGAGCTTCTCGGAGGTTGGCTTTGGCGGTGCCTTCTTTTTGCGTGTATTGTTCGAGGGTGTTCGCGGATTCTGCGCCTTCTTTTGCCAATGCCTGATATCTGGCCAACTGCTGGGTGGCTAATTTTGCTTCGGCTGTGCTTGCTTCTATTTGCGCTCTTGCTTGGGCGATGTCTTCTAAAAGGCTACCTGTTTGGGCGTCGGCGAGGTCTGCTTCAGCTTGGGAAACACGGGCTTGGGCTTGACCAATTTCTTCTGGCCGAGAGCCCGATCGCAGTTGGGCGAGGTTGGCTTGGGCTTGGGCGACTTGGGCTTGAGCTTGGGCGATTTCTTCGGGCCTGGCTCCTGCTTGCAATTCGGCTAAATGGGATTGAGCGCGGATCAGGTTGGCTTGGGATTGCCTCAAGTCAGCTTGGGCGCTCTCGCTTTTCATGCGGGCGATGGCTTGCCCTTTGTTTATGAAGTCCCCGGATTTGACAAAAATCTCCGTGACTAGCCCTTCTACTTCGGGTTTGATTTCTACCGAACGCTTGGCTTCTAAGCTGCTGACAAATTCCGAAGAATCTTGGACTGAGCTGGTTTTTACGGCAGCGAGCTTGACTGGTATGGCTGGGGGTTGGGCTGCTGCTGCTGCCTGTTGTTGTGAGCGAGTCTGACCCGATTGCCACGAGTACCAGCCGAAACCTGCTGCGCCTGTGGCGATCGCGAGCGCGGCAATTAGGGGCCAGCGCGATCGTGGTTTAGCAACAGGTTCGGGGCGATCGGCAACTGCTGCAGAATCCTGCAGTTGCTCCCTGTCTGCATCGGTTGGGTGCAGTTCCGGTGTGGGAGATTTTTGCTCTTGGGCTTCAACGACGGATTCTGGGGATTTAGAATAACTCATGGGCAGCACCACTTAGATTTTTTTTAACTTCTGACTTACTGAGACTTGGGCGGAATATTTGATTCTCCGGCGCCCCCTCAAACACGGGGGAATAAGGACAAGCGATTTTAAACAGGATGGAATCGGGAAAGTACCTTTTTAATGAGGTTGGGGTATGTGCAGGGCTTTAGTCCGATCGCAGTTAGCCAAGCCAGGGAGTGATTATTTGTAGGAAAGCTTTTTGTTATTTCTCAAAAGTTACGATGGCAGGGAAGATTACACATCCTTCTTATGACTCACCTGAATGGGTGAGTTGGAAGGATTTTTCCTTGGAGTCGGCGGATTCAGCGAAGGTGAGGGAGTCACGAACTCCGGCGAGCGCGCTTTTTTCCTTGGCTAGTTGCTCGGTTAACCACTCTATCTCTGACGCCAGCACTGACTTGCAGCGATCGCTAGAGGCAAATTGATAGTCGTCGGTTAGTGGATATTCGCTCTTGAGGCTTTCGATGTAGTCTTGCCGGGTGTAACAGGCTCGCAAGCGGTGTTCCAATAGCTTCAGCCGTTCTGTCGGTTCTAAGTCGCCAAAAAAGAAAAACTTGATTTGGAACCGGGAACCACTGTTAACCCAGCTTTCTTGAGGGTGTTCGAGCATTTTTTGCCGCCAGAGCTCGCGCCCTTTGGCGGTAATTCCGTAGATTTTGCGCGGACAGCCCGCATCTCCGGCTTCTTCGGCTATTACCGAAATCTCCCCTCGCTCTTCCAAGCGCTTCAGCAGCGGGTAAATCGCTCCGTAGTTGACGCTGATGCAACTGCTCATAAACAGCTCCAGTTTTTGCTTTAGCCGGTAGCCGTGCAGAGGTTGCAACTGTAGCAGTCCAAGTGCTGATAATTCAAGCATTTATATCAAGTTGATATTATAGTCTGGATTATATCACTATATCGAACTCAAGGGCGATCGGGTAAATAGTTAGTTTCAAAGAAAATTGACACTGTAATACACAGTTAATAAATTTTGTCAATGCCCTTAATATATATTGTTTGAGGCTCAAGAAAGCGCGATCGCTTTATCCTAAAACCCCAAATCACTGCCCTGTCAGCGATCGGAATACCCACGAAAAAAGCATGACACTCAAGAAAATCACGCCTCCGACAATTAACATCAAACCCAACAGCAACGCCGCCACAAATAGCCAATCGGCTTTTTTGCCTTGTTCCGGGGAACCTAAATGAGCATCCAGCAATTCTATATTTTTGACATTAGCTTTCCAAGCAACATCCAACAAATCTCCGGCTACCGGTACAGTACCAGCAACTGTATCAAATACGATATTAGTTGCCATTTTTACTAAAGTCTCTTGCGGCACTCCCATTTGAGCGGATTTGAAGACCACATATCCTGCAAAAATTGAACTGATTAAATCGCCGCCGCCCGGTATAAGTCCCAATATCGGATCGAGTCCAATGCGGTATTTTGTGCCGGGAATCGGAATTGCATTGTCTAGTAAATGGCTGATCCGGCGGAGTCGGCGCAAGGATGCAACATGAGATTGGCTGGGAGTATTTGGGGAGGAATTTTGTATAGGAGAAGGTGACATTTAATTACTCTCGATTGCGATATTAATGCTAGTTTATGATATTTATTGAAGCATACTCTAGGTTTGTCACTAAGCCTAAAGCAAGATTTTTATTCAGTTGACAGTTGACAGTTGACAGTTGATAGCGACCTCTACCTGGAAGGAAGAGGATTGGAGTAATGAATAGTCTTGTTTGAATTTCTCCCGATCAGGCTTGGGGCTTTAAACCAATTCTTTGTGGTAATTTTGGGCGATCGGCTTTGGTTTGTTTTTGAATGAACAGAAACCCGGTTTCTGTTCAAAACCGGGTTTCTTGCTTCTAGCTGAGGGCTTTTAATTTAGCCTTTTATTTGTTGCCTTCTGTGAAGTCGGCGTCAATCACGTCGTCGCCGCCGCCAGTGGGGCCGCCGTCTCCATAGCCACCAGGGCCACCAGGGCCGCCAGGGCCATCAGTTGGGCCGCCTGCTTGCTGGTACAGGTTGCTGCTGACAGCGTAGAATGCTTGCTGCAACTCTGTTGTTAGGGTTTTGATGCGATCGTCATCTTCACTCTCGATCGCGGATCGCAAGTCTTTAAGCAACCCTTCAATCTTAGTTTTGTCATCAGCGGGAACTTTATCGCCCAATTCTGCCAACTGCTTCTCGATTTGATAGGCTTGAGAATCAGCTTGGTTTTTGCGATCGATCCTTTCGCGACGTTCTTTGTCAGCAGCCGCATTCGCCTCGGCTTCCTTGACCATTTTCTCGACTTCATTGCTGGGCAAAGTAGAAGCACCAGTAATGCTAATCGATTGCTCCTTACCAGTACCTTTATCCTTAGCCGCTACATTCAAAATACCGTTAGCATCGATATCGAAAGTAACTTCAATTTGAGGTACGCCACGGGGGGCTGGTGGAACTCCATCTAAGCGGAAGGTTCCCAAATCCTTGTTATCATTTGCCATTTCCCGTTCGCCTTGCAAAACGTGAATTTCCACGTTTGTTTGGCCGTCTACAGCAGTCGAGAAAGTTTCCGACTTCTTGGTAGGAATAGTGGTGTTGCGGGGAATGATTTTGGTCATCACGCCACCCAAGGTTTCGACGCCGAGAGACAGCGGAGTAACGTCGAGCAACAAGATGTCTTTGACTTCGCCGGAGAGTACGCCGGCTTGAATTGCTGCACCGACTGCGACCACTTCATCCGGGTTTACCGTTTGGTTGGGGTCTTTGCCAAGGAGTTTTTTGACCAGTTCTTGCACCGCAGGAATCCGCGTAGAACCACCAACTAAGACGACTTCATTAATTGCAGATTTGTCTAATTTGGCGTCGCGGATCGCATTTTCTACGGGGATGCGAGAGCGATCGATCAAATCCGAGCACAGTTCTTCAAACTTGCCCCGCGTCAAAGTCGTGTCCAAGTGTTTTGGCCCGTCTTGAGTTGCGGTAATAAACGGCAGATTGATTTCTGCTTGGGTAACGCTCGAAAGCTCAATCTTGGCTTTTTCTGCTGCTTCCGTCAGGCGTTGCAGTGCTTGTTTGTCTTTGCGGAGGTCAATGCCTTCGGCTCTTTGGAATTCGTTAGCAATGTAATCGACGATTTTTTTGTCGAAGTCATCACCGCCTAGGTGAGTGTCTCCAGAAGTTGCTAGCACTTCAAATACGCCGTCGCCTACTTCGAGAATAGATACGTCGAAAGTACCGCCACCTAAGTCAAATACGAGGATGGTTTCGTTGCTCTTTTTATCTAACCCGTAAGCTAAAGCTGCTGCTGTAGGTTCGTTAATAATCCGCAGCACTTCTATACCGGCAATTTTTCCCGCGTCTTTCGTAGCTTGGCGCTGGGAGTCGTTGAAGTAAGCGGGAACAGTAATTACCGCTTGGGTGACAGTTTCGCCGAGGTATTTGCTGGCGTCTTCTACGAGTTTGCGGAGAACTTGTGCAGAAATTTCTTCTGGGGCAAATTGCTTGCCGCGGGCGGGACAGTCTAGTTTAAGGCTGTTGCCAACTTTGAGGACTTTGTAGGAAACTTCAGTGGTTTCGTGCGCTACTTCATCAACGCGACGCCCGATAAACCGTTTTACTGAGTAAAAGGTGTTTTCGGCGTTCATCACGGCTTGACGCTTGGCGATTTGTCCGACAAGTTGATCGCCATTTTTAGCATAAGCTACTACAGAAGGTGTGGTGCGACCCCCTTCGGCGTTGGCTATGACGGTGGGTTTGCCGCCTTCCATAACTGCGACGCAGGAGTTTGTCGTACCTAAGTCAATTCCAACTACTTTTCCCATAGGGGTGTTCCGGCTCCAATCTCTACAAAATTTTGGTGTTTTATCTGTGCGATAGTCTGGTTATTCAGGACTGCGATTTTACCTCGCGGTTTACGGGTAGTGAGTCCTGCTTTAATACAGTCTTCGATAGGGTGCTGATCTCTATACTGCGGGCGGTAGACCTTGCGATGAAGGGGTATTTACCGAACCTGTTGGGGGACGGTTGCATCCGTGAGGCTTGCACCGCTACAGTTGTTGACTGCTTTTCTTTACTCTTCCCAATGTACGGTGTACGATCGATTCGGGTATTGTGGCAAACCGTATACGTTGTGTTGTATTTGCCGTCTTATGTATATAAATTTTGTTTGGTTGGTAGGGGCGATCGGTCGATCGGCTTCAAAATATAAACAGAATACCCAGATTCCTGACTTCTTTAAAAAGTCGGGAATCTAATAGCGATCGCATTTTAGGTTTAATTAGAGCGAGCTAGTCATCAAGTGCTTGTTTAAAGGTCTGAAGCCGGAGTAAAAGAGAAAGAGGTATCTCCGGCATTTCTCGAAATCCTGAATTTTCGTAAAACGTCTTGGCTGCTTCATCTATGGCATCAACTTTAACAGCATATACTCCTACTGTTTGAGATACATTTACTGCATTTTCTAATGCGTGAAATAGCAAACGCTTTCCTAGACCTCTTCCTTGCACAGAAAGATCGACGGCTAGCTTCCCAATCAGTATAATTGGAGTCGGATATCTGGGCAGCCTTTCCTGCAACTGGGCAGGTAAATCTTCAAAAGATAGTCCGCCTGTGCAGCAAGAATAATACCCAACTATCCTTTGACTGTCTTCAGATGAAACAGCAACAAAAGTTCTAGAAATCCCGTTTTTATCGTTTTTCAGAGCATACTGTTTCAGATATCGATCTAATTCAGGATTTCCCGATTGAAAAGGGTCTTTTCTGAGACTGCTGAGACTCCGTTCTATGGAATCTATAGGAGAGATAATCCAATTCACAATGATTTACTCTTGAGAACTCCTACATTCTTTGATTAATGCAATTAAACCTTCCGAAGGTTCTGGCGGATCTAACATCATATCTAGCAAAAAATCCCAGTCGCGCTCGGACAGCTTCAAAACAGGGTTGCCAAAGGCTGCTGGGCCGTTGATCGTAGCATCTGCTTCGGCAATGAATTCGTCGAGGACAAATAGGTAAGCCCACCAAGAGAGTCTGGTTTCGGTACTGGTTTCGGTTTTGACGAGCGATCGCATTTTGCTATTTCTCCCGCTACTAAGATTGCTTTCCTGCTATGATTATAACTAAAAAAGCGACAGGTCGAAACCTGCCGCTAGCTGTACAAAGTCCGCCAGGGCAGACTATTTAATTGCTATTTTTTACCGATCAGCAGAGCAGCAGGAAAGTAACTGAGAGCTTCACCAATTGCCAACGTACCGTTACTTTCTACCGCCTGATTTGTAATTGCATCTTTCCAAACCGACGGCATTTGCTCGGACAATTTCAAATTAGTATCTTTCCAGACTTGTTTGCCGATCGGCATTTCTTCCGGTTTGACAATTCCCGTCAAAAACCGGGGAGCAATCACAATAACGGTAGTCTCTCCAAAGCTTCTGGCAAAGGCAACAACATTATCTTTAAACGTGCCAACTGCTTGCAGGGGAACATAGTCACCTGATTGAAAAACTTGCAAGTATTTTTTTCTCGCGTCTAGCGCTCTTGCCGTCAAAAATAACTTAATTCGAGCGTCTTCTCGCGTCGCAATCAAATCTTCAACCAGTTGCAAAATATCCGTCTGAGCTTGCTCTTTAATTTCCTGCAAAACCTCGATTCTGCGCTCAAAATCAACGGGACGGCGGTTATCGGGATCGACGTGGCTTAAATCCCAGAATTCCGTCCCTTGATAAATGTCTGGAACGCCCGGAGCCGTGATTTTCAGGAGTGTTTGAGATAAAGAATTGAAAATTCCGTAATTAGCTACTTTTTTGCAGAAAGGTGTAAATTTGTTGAGAAACTGATTTTGTTCCGAAGGTTCGAGAACGCTATCGACAAAGGTCATAAAACCAGCTTCGTAGTCGTTATCCGGTCTCAGCCAAGCCGTATAAACTTTGGCTTCGCGGACAGCTTTAATCACATAATCTTTCAGGCGCTGGACATAATCAGTGTTTTCAATTCCCTCAAAGGGAAAACTGCCTAGCAGAGTTTGGTACAGGAAGTATTCGTCATTAGTATCTGGAACCATTCGATTCACAAAGTTGACTTTCTTAGAAGAGTTTACCTCTCTCCAAGACCTGACTTGCTGTTCCCATTCATCGGGAATTTCTGACAAAACGTTAAGTCTGGCTCGCACATCTTCGCCGCGTTTGGTATCGTGGGTAGCTGTAGCATTCATTTTGTGCGGCCAAGCGGCCTGCTGCTGTTTGTTGAACTCGTGAAAATCTCCCAGGGACACGCCGAACTGACTGGGATTTCCTCCGACTTCGTTGAGAGATAAAAGCCGATAGTAGACGTATAAAAGCGTGTCTTCAACGCCTTTTGCCATTAATGGGCCCGTCAACTGCTGGAGTTTCATTACAAAGTGCCGGCGCTGCTCTTTTTGTTCGGGTGTTAGGGTTTCTTCTTCTTCGAGCAACAGCACCGTTTCGATAAAATTAAGTTCCTTGAGGAGTCGCGGTACTTGTTGTTTGGCATGGGCGATCGCATATTTTACGTAAGTGCGATCGGACTCTCTCAAACCATCTTGATTGATGTAAGTTCGGTATACTGGAAAAATCGTCAAAACAGCCGCCAGTGCTTTTTCTAAACCGGGACGAGTAAAGTCATTTCCCTGTCTCGATTGACCGGAGATATTCTTCAAAAGTTGAGCTAGATTGTCTACATCTCCCGCCAAGTTTTTCTCAACAATCAGCCCTTTCTTATCTAAAAATAACTGTTCATAGGGAACATTCAAGCGAGTAAATCTCTGATAGATTTCGCTAAATTGCTGTTCGCGATCGCACCGACAAAAAACGCCGTTTACGTAATTCAAAAAGTCGTAGCCGCTAGTTCCCTCAATCGGCCAATATGACGGCAAATCTTCTTCGTGTTCCAGAATTTTCTCAACAGTAATATAAATATCTCCGATTTTCTCCCGTAGCCGTTTCAAATATTCTGTGGGGTCGTACAGCCCGTCGATGTGGTCGATTCTCAATCCGGTAAACTTTTCCTCATCAACCATGTCGAAGATCAGAGCATGGTTTTTGTGAAAAACTTTAATCTCTTCAACTTTTACCGAAATAAGTTCGTTGACCGTAAAAAACCTTCGGTAGTTAATTTCTTCTGCCCCCACTTTCCAGAAAGACAGACGGTAAAACTGCTCGGAAAGCAACTCGTCTAGCATATTAAAGCTTTCGGCATTTCCCTTTTCTCCGTTAAAAACTTTGATATTTTCATCGATAAATTCCTGCACGATGGGATTTTGATTGTAGAGTTCCCACAGCAGTCCTTTGACAAAAGCTATCTGATCGTATCGGGTTTTACCTTTAGTTTCTGAAGGTGTATTTTTAATCAAATAAAGAATTCCCAAAAACTTGATAAAATCTGGATGGCGTCTGCCTAATTCTCTGGCTAAATGCCCCAAATTATGACTGATAAATTTAGCATAAGATTCAATTCTTACTGGCAATTGTAAGCTATAATAATTGATTGTCAGCCCAATTTCGCTGTATTTGAGTTGAATCTCGCCATTTTCCAAACACTCTCCATAAAAATTGCCCAGCAGTGGAGCCAGCACTCGACCCCTGAGATGTTCGTAAGCGTGATTCCATTCAATATCGAAGTAATCGAAATAGTCGGAATCTGGCCCGTGTTCCAATACGTCTAACAGCAGCAAATTTTGAGTGTCGTAAGCCATGTGGTTTGGGACAATATCTTGCAGCCATCCCATGTTCCGTTTCTTGATTTCGTAGGTGAGGGCTTCAAAATTTTCGGATGTTCCCAAATCGGGATTGAGCTGATTTGAGTCAACGACATCGTATCCGTGAGAGCTGCCTTTTCTGGCTTTAAATATTGGTGAAGCGTAAACGTCGGTAATTCCTAAATCTTCCAGATAGCTAAGGATTTGTTTGGCGGATTCAAAGTTAAAACCTGCATGAAATTGAAGCCTATAAGTGGTTGTGGGAATTCTCATCTTAATTTTACTCCAGGTTTTTTAGGGTTTTCTATTTTAATATATGAGGCAGAGCCTCCTCTACTGCATTCCCCGGCCCAGGCGGGGAACGAGAGAGGCTCTGCCTCCCGTTGCTTGTGGGACTCGATTCTGCGACAGAGGCTGAGAAGGAGAGAGGTTCTGTCTCCTGTTTCTTCTTCCTGGGTTCTGCCGGGGAACGCCTGTATTGGAGGCTCTGCCTCCGGTTTTAATTACTTTAATTCATAGAGTGCGAAACTCTGCGGTTTAACGGTCAATTTTTGCTCTGAATTTATCTTTTCAGGCAAGCTAGAACCTGAACCCATCCATTTTTCATCAGCAGAGTCTAAAATTTTGTGACCTTTGCCCTGGGGAAGTGCAGCCGTAAAAGCTACCTCTTGCCTGTTGAAGTTTAGAATGCAGAATATCTGGCTGTCATCTGTCCATCGACGTAGAAATAAGATTTTTTCCGCTTCAATGCTGGACACTTCTAGACTGTTTTTGTCTAGTTTTTTAAGGGCTGGTATTGTCCGCCGCAGTTGAATCAAATGTTGGTGCCATTCCCAAAGGATTTTGTGTTTGCCTTGGGTTTGTTTTTCCCAGTTTAACTTACACTTATCGAAAGTCTCAGGACTCTGGGGATCGTGAAACTCGCCTCGGCCTTCAAAAATTTTAAATTCTTGTTGTTTGTCTTTTCGGATAGCTTCAATTAAGTTTTCATCCGAGTGGGAAACGAAGTAAAAAAACGGTGCTTCTTCTCCGTATTCTTCTCCCATAAAAAAGAAGGGAATGTAAGGAGAAATTAAGACTGTGCCGGCTGCAAGTTTCAATCCTTCAAAGTCAACTATTTTGGAGAGTCTGTCTCCCAAAATGCGGTTGCCGATTTGGTCGTGGGTTTGGGCAAAAACGAGAAATTTATGACCCGGTTCATCCTTAACAGAATTGCCGTGTTTCCGCTTTCTGTGGGGGGCGTACTGGCCGGAGTAAACAAAGCTTTCTTTGAATGCTTTTTCTAAGTGTTCGCACTTGCCGTAATCTTGGTAGTATCGGTCGTCTTCTCCGGTGAGCAAGGCGTGCAGTGCGTGGTGGAAATCATCGCACCATTGGGCGTCTAGTCCGAAGCCACCGAGTTCTTTAGGACGTACAGTGCGGACATCATTTAAGTCACTTTCGGCTATTAAGTAAAGTTGCCGTCCTAGTTCTTGGGAAATATCGGCTGTGGCATCGGATAGTTCTTGTAAAAAAGGTCTTGCACCAACTTCAAATATTGCCTGAATTGCATCTAATCTCAGGGCATCGATGTGATAGTCTCGAAACCAGTAGAGGGCGTTTTCAATAAAGTAGTTACGCACGCCGTCGCTGTAGGCATCGTCGAAGTTGAGGGGATCTCCCCAAATCGAGCCGTATTTTGATGTAAAGTATGGGCCGAAGTCCCTGAGATAGTTTCCTTCGGGGCCGAGGTGGTTGTAAACGACATCAAGAATTACTGAAATGCCGTGTTCGTGGCAGGCGTTGACGAGTGTTTTGAAGCCTTCGGGCCCGCCGTAGGAGTTTTGAACTGCGTAGGGATATACGCCGTCATATCCCCAGTTTCGCTCGCCAGGAAATTGGGCTACTGGCATTATTTCGATGGCGTTGATTCCCAATTCTTTAAGTTGTTTTAGCTGGGGAATTATTGCTTCAAATGTTCCGGCTTGGGTGAATGTGCCGACGTGCAGTTCGTAAATAATCATTTCGGCTAGCGGCACGCCTTGCCATTTTGTGTCAGTCCAAGTAAAAATATTTTCATCTATTACTTGCGAGGGAGCGTGTACGCCTTGGGGTTGATATTTTGAGGCTGGGTCTGGTCGATCGGTTGTTCCTTCGATTTGGTAGGTGTAAAGGGTTCCTGGTTCGATGTCTGTAGCTGTGGTTTGCCAATAACCTTCTGCCGATTGTTGCAGGGGTATCAGGCGTTGTTTTGGGGAAACAATTTGGACGGCGATTTGTTTGAGGGTGGGCGCCCAAACGGTAAATTCGCATTGGTTATTGCCGAGGTAATTTGCTCCTATCTTCACTTTGAGCTGTTCTCCTTATAAAATAGGTTGGTAGTTCGATCGCCCGACGCGCTATCAAATGCTTGCCCTAAACGTTCCGCGCCTGTTTAGACGGTAATATTACTTAATATAACAAACAACTAACTTTAGACAGAGGCATCAAAGGGGAAAATTGGGTAAGGGGCAAAATTAGCGGTTGGTTAGGCTTAAATTAGAGCAGGAATCGGCACGGGGCCGATCGCCAAATTAACGGCCTGCAAGCGTTAATATTTCTGGTTGATATCATGTCGAAAATCTACCTAAAGGTAGGTCAAAAATCAGCGCGAGTGTGGACTTTATGGTTATGGCTTTTGGACGGGAAATCTGCTGCAATCTCGACTCGGCGGAGTCTCGCGAGTGGTTGGTCACAAACGGGATCGGCGGTTACGCTAGCGGGACGATCGCAAATCTCCTCACCCGCCGCTATCACGGCTTGCTGGTAGCCGCCCTCAAACCCCCGCTGGGACGCACTTTGATGCTCGCCAAGCTGGACGAGACGGCTGTGTATCACGATCGCGCCTATCCGCTTTATACAAACCGCTGGGCCGACGCGACGATGGAACCCCACGGCTACAAATACATTGAAAGCTTTCACCTCGAAGGCACGACGCCTGTTTGGAGGTTTGCTCTCGCCGACGCTATCCTGGAAAAGCGGATTTGGATGCAGCAAGGTGCTAACACAACATATATTCAATACCGCTTGCACCGCGCCTCACAACCGATCGCCCTCGCTGTCAAAGCCCTGATCAACTATCGCGACTACCACCACACTACGAACGTCGGCGACTGGCAGATGAGCCTACAAACCTTGGAAAGCGGGGTTTGCGTGACTGCATTTCCCAAGTCTGCACCCCTGTACCTGCTGACTGATGCCGAACCAGAAGCGAATTTTCGAGTTTCTACGCCTTTATACAATTGGCATTACGGATTTGACCTAGCAGCCGAAAAGCGGCGCGGATTGGACTACTGCGAGGATCACTTGCACGCGGCGACTTTTCACATGACGATCGCACCGGGAAGCTCTCTCACATTGATAGCCAGCACCGAGAAAAATCCCGAACTCAACGGCGGTACAGCTTTAGAAGTGCGTCACACTTATGACCAACAACTGCTGCACAACTGGTCAAAAGTGAGCGAATCTCCCGATTGGATCAATCGCTTAGTGCTAGCCGCCGACCAATTTATCGTCAGCCGCCCCCTACCGGAGGAACCCGAAGGCAAAACAATCATCGCCGGATATCCCTGGTTCAGCGACTGGGGGCGCGACACGACGATCGCCCTGCCCGGTCTCACAATCTGTACCGGGCGATGGGAAATTGCGCGATCGATTTTGCGGACATTTGCGCGGTATGTCGATCGGGGGATGCTGCCGAACCGCTTCCCGGATGCGGGCGGCGAACCTGAATACAACACCGGAGACGCCACGCTCTGGTACTTTGAGGCAATCCGCGCTTATATTGATGCCACGGGAGACGACGAACTTTTGACCGAACTCTGGCCGGTGTTATGTGAGATTGTTGACTGGCACTTGCAGGGTACTCGGTATAACATCCGCGTCGATCCCGATGACGGTTTAGTCTACGCCGGCGAAACCGGCGTGCAACTGACTTGGATGGATGCGAAAATCGGCGATTGGGTGGTGACACCTCGGATTGGTAAGCCGATCGAACTCAGCGCGCTTTGGTACAATGCTATACAAGCTATGGCAAGTTTTGCTCGAAAACTGGGCAAGCCTCACAATGAATACCAGCAATTGGGCGATCGAACAGCCGCCGGATTCCCTCGCTTCTGGAACGCCTCAACCGGTTACTGTTACGACGTTCTCGACGGCCCCGACGGACACGATAGTTCGCTGCGGCCCAACCAAATATTCGCCGTTTCCCTGCCCCTAGACTCGATTCCTCCTCACTCCGCCAACTCCTTGTCAGCGGGGATGCGCCAGGAAACCCGCTATACACCCTTACTGACGCCCATGCAGCAGCGTGGCGTGGTGGACGGCTGCGCTCAACAGCTTCTGACTTCTGTCGGCCTCCGCAGCCTCTCGCCACAGCACCCGCAGTATCGCGGCGTCTATGGAGGCGACCAATTGCAGCGCGACAGCGCCTACCACCAGGGCACAGCTTGGGGCTGGCTGATTGGCCCGTTTGTCTTGGCGCACTTGCACGTATACAAAGACTCAGCACAAGCTCGCGAATTCCTCGAACCGATGGCACATCATATAAGTGGCGGCGGAGTTGGCAGTTTGGGCGAAATTTTTGAAGGCGACGCCCCCCACTCGCCGCGGGGCTGCACGGCTCAAGCTTGGACTGTGGCTGAGGTGCTGCGGGCTTGGTTGGCAATTAATACTGTGGGTGTTTAAATTAGTAGTGTTATCAATCATTTGGTAATATCGCAAATTCAAGCCCTCAAGAGAATCTCTCTTTCTCTGTCTGTTCTCTTTCTCTGCGTCAAAAGTACCTCTGCGGTTTGTTTAAAAAAAGAGTTCACCAATCTGCCTGTAATTGTTATAAACTAGGTGGGTTGTTCGGCAACGAAATCAAGACAACTACTAATTAAATAGGAGATTTATGGCATTATTATTAGCGGGCGATATTGGCGGAACTAAGACAATTTTGCGGTTAGTGGAAAGGACTGTTAACGGTGAAATGAACGCTCTTTACGAGTTTCGCTATCCGAGCGCGGAGTTTCCCGATTTAGTGCCGATGGTGCAGCAGTTTTTGAGGGAAGCTGCTACGAAATTGGATTTGACGCCATTGCCTGAAAAAGCTTGTTTTGCGATCGCAGGCCCGGTGGTTAATAACACTGCAAAACTGACTAATTTGCCTTGGATGCTGGATGCGAA
This sequence comes from Microcoleus sp. D2_18a_D3, assembly GCF_036702455.1. NCBI lineage: Bacteria > Bacillati > Cyanobacteriota > Cyanophyceae > Oscillatoriales > Microcoleaceae > Microcoleus > Microcoleus sp. D2_18a_D3. The sequence goes on along the minus strand of NZ_JAUBTK010000060.1, from coordinate 25,533 downwards.
GCGTCTGGAACAGGAATTAGGAATATCACACGTTAGTTTAATTAATGATTTTGTCGCGGTTGGCTACGGCGTGTGGGCTTTGGACGATGGAGATTTGCACACTTTGCAAGTTGGAAAACCCCGCCAATACGACCCAATTGCTGTGATTGGTGCGGGTACTGGTTTGGGAAATTGTTATGGAATTCCCGAAGCAAATGGCATCAGGGTTTTTTCTTCGGAAGGGGGACACGGTGACTTTGCTCCTCGTTCGGAGTTGGAGTTTCAATTGCTGAAATATTTGTTAGCAAAACACGACATTTCCCGAATATCGATCGAGCGTGTAGTTTCGGGACAAGGGATTGTTTCAATTTACCAGTTTTTGCGGGACAAAAAGTTTGCTCCTGAATCGCCGGAGATAGGGGAAGTTATCAAAAAATGGGAGTCAGAAATGGGTAAAAGCGAGAAGAGTGTCGATCCGGGGGCGACAATTGCCCAAGCGGCACTCAAAAAGTGCGATCGGCTTTCGGAACAAACAATGCAAATGTTTGTAGAAGCTTACGGCGCTGTCGCAGGAAATATGGCTGTGACACTTTTACCTTACGGCGGTTTGTACGTAGCTGGCGGCATTGCTGCTAAGATTTTGCCGCTGATTCTAGAAGGGGGTTTTATGCGAGCTTTTACGCACAAAGGCCGGATGGATTCGCTGTTAGAAATGATGCCTGTTCGTCTTGTTTTGAATCCCAATGTAGGGTTAATTGGTGCGGCTGTTTGTGCGGCCGGTCTTTAGGAGATTTCAAATATTTGGGGCGGGCAAGATGCCCACCCCACAAGAATTTTTGTGGCACAGGCATCTTGCCTGTGCAAATATTTGGGGCGGGCTAGAAGCCCACCCCACAAGAATTTTTGTGGCACAGGCATCTTGCCTGTGCAAATATTTAGGGCGGGCAAGATGCCCACCCCACAAGAATTTTTGTGGCACAGGCATCTTGCCTGTGCAAATATTTAGGGCGGGCAAGATGCCCACCCCACAAGAAT
>NZ_JAUBTK010000060.1:0-24419 GCF_036702455.1 Microcoleus sp. D2_18a_D3 | reverse complement strand
GTGGCACAGGCATCTTGCCTGTGAAATCTTAGTGGCACAGGCATCTTGCCTGTGAAATCTTAGTGGCACAGGCATCTTGCCTGTGAAATCTTAGTGGCACAGGCATCTTGCCTGTGAAATCCTTGTGGCACAGGCATCTTGCCTGTGAAATCCTTGTGGCACAGGCATCTTGCCTGTGAAATCTTAGTGGCACAGGCATCTTGCCTGTGACTGAAGCTTGGGCGGGCTCTCCGGCCCACCCCACAAGAAATTCAGAAAAAGCTAAACTTCATACATTTGCCAGAAAAAAGGATATTCCTCTGGAGTCACTGAAAGACCAGCTTTGACAGGATTTTGCCTAATATATTCCCAAAAAACCTGAAATTCTCGTTCATCTCTGACAATGTGGTCATGTCGCTCATCCTGCCAGACAGTACCAATATGCTTCATCACCTTAGGAATTTGTTTAGAACTGTAGCTTTTCATACTGTGTAGAATGCTGCTGAGCGACCAGAATTTATTATCCGACTTTTCTAAAGGCTGCATGAGCATATGCACATGATCGGGCATTACAACTAAGCAAAATATTTGATACCTTTGCCTATCAAAAAACTTGCAAGCATTGAGGATAACTTGCCTCGCAGCCGGAGTTAATTCCAGCTTTTCCCAAGTATTAAAAGTGATGAAATAGACAGCTCCTTCTAACTCCCAATGAGGTAAATTTCTGTAAGTAACTTTTAATTTAGCATCTCTGAGTTTAAGGGGCAGACTAGAAGCCTGTCCCAGAAAAAGCTGATATTGACCTGTGGGGTGGGCATCTTCCCCGCCCAAATCCTGATTGCTTGCCTGACTCAAATTTTCGCGAATCATATTACTAAGCACAACCGCAACGTAGTATAAAATAGCCTAAAAAAAGCCAAATTTCAATAGCCTTATCGAGGATTTTTGTAAAGTCTTTAAGCATTGTGGGGTGGGCATCTTGCCCGCCCAAAATATGCAAGTTAAATGGTCACAACTCATCTCATATTCAAAATCTTCTCAGCAGCACCTTCAGACACCGGCATCACCGATAACCGATTGCCTTTCCTCACTAGCAAAATCTCATCAGCGCTAAACTTTTGTTTCAGTTCATCCAAAGATATTAATTTAGCAAATTCCTCAACAAACTCAACTTTCACAGTTTGCCAGCGAGGAGCATCAAAGGGCGATTTAGGATCGTAATATTCGCTATTCATATCGAACTGACTCGGATCGGCAATCCCTGTTTCCACGACGCGCACTAACCCGACAATACCCGGAAATTTAGTATTAGAATGGTAAAAAAATACTAAGTCTCCCAGACTCATTTCTCGCATAAAATTGCGCGCTTGATAGTTGCGAACGCCATCCCAAATCGAAGTGCGATCGCCCTTCAAGTCCGCAATACTATAAACATCCGGTTCCGACTTCATCAGCCAATAATTCATAAAATATCTTTCCGCTTCTGCAACCACAGAGTCAACATCAAATAAACGAAAATATGCACGCACAAAATACCCCAGTTTAAACCCAAATTCTCCCAGGTTGGATCGTAAACCGGAGTAGGCTCAAACGGCTGAGGAAGCGTACTCCCGTCCGGTAATGTAGTAGGCGCGGTAACCATCCCATTCACATTAACTAAAGACCCGTAAGCACCCACAGACCAGCGGCTTAACATCAGCCAAGAAAACTTGCTCGCCGCACCTTCCATCTTAAACAAAACTCCAGAAAAAATAATCTGAGGCAGCAATAATAGAGGCAAAGCGCTGTTAGCTTGAGAGCTATTTTTAACCATCGCGGAAACGACTAATCCGAGAGTTATGCAGCTCATCAAAGTTAGGAATGTGGTAATACTTGCCCCCATCTCCCAGGAAATAAAACTCGGTTCGGGGGATTTAAAAGCAATCAAAATAACTCCTACCATTAACAGTGTTTGCAATACTGCCAAACCAGAAAGTATAAAAATTTTTGAACCTAAATAAGCAAACAATCCTAAATTGACCAAACGTTCGCGCAGATAAATAGCAGATTCTTTGACAATTTCTTGCAGAGAAGTTGCCAGTCCTACCCAAATCGCCGCGCAGGTAAATACAAATAAAACTCTGAGCGCTAAAGGTGCTAAAGTTGCCTCCGGCGCTCCAATTAACGGGTCTTTATCTCTGACGGCTAGCCGCAGTAAACTAATGCCGATCGGAGCCGTTAAAAGAGCTAAACTCAAGTTAACTAAGTCGCGGGAAACGAGTTGAAAATAGCGCTGGGCAAGCAAAACGAGTTGTTTTATAAAAGATTGAGATTTTGGGACAGAAGGTGCAGAAGGTATTTTTGCATTAGCCTTGCCTCTGCTGAAGTGGTTGACAATATAGCGCTGATAGTAGGGAGATTTATTAAAGTTTTCTGCCCAGCTTTGAACGTTGGTTTCTCCTGTTTCTAATTCGTTGTAGATGTCTGCAAAATCGCCAGTTTTGACATCGAAAAAATCGAGGGCTTCCCTAGGCGGGCCGAAGTAACAAAGGCGACCGCCGCGACCCATAAAAACAATACGATCGCACATCGTGATATTTGCCGTCGCGTGAGTCACCAGAATCACCGTCCGGCCTTGATTTGCCAACTTTCGCAGCAGTTGCATCATCTTCTTATCCAAACCCGGATCGAGTCCTGAAGTCGGTTCGTCTAAAAAGAAAAGTTTCGGGTCCGCTAACAGTTCAACTCCGATGCTGACCCGCTTCCGCTGTCCGCCGCTAAGCTGTTTTACCAAAGCCTTGCGACGGTGAGTCATTTCAATATCTTCTAAAGTTTTGGCGACTACCTGCTTGACATCTGTATCGGGAGGTAAGCGCAACTTAGCTGCATAACTCAAGACTTCTTCTACTGTCAAATCTGCGTGCACAATATCATCTTGAGGCACGTAACCGATTTGATTGCGGTAAATATTGAAGTTTTGGCGCAGGTTGTCACCGTTGAGAAACACAGCGCCGTTAGTAGTTTTTTCGATGCCTAAAAGCGTCCGCATTAAAGTAGATTTACCCGCACCGCTACCGCCGACTAAAGCCACAAACTGCCCCGGTTCGATCGCCAAAGTGATGTTATCCAAACGCTTCGGAATCACCAGACTGTCAGCATCCAAACGAATTTGATGGCCGGAGTCTTGCATCTGCAACTCACCGCTGCGGTAAGTTAGAGTAAACGGGCCGATCCGAATTGCATCTCCCTCGGACAACTGTACAGAATTTGTCACTCGCTGACCGTTAACAAAAACCCCGTTAACGCTGTAGTCTCGCAAAATATAATTACCGCGACTGTCTTGGTCGATTGTGGCGTGGCGTCTAGAAACAAGCGGCGCATCTAATTGCAGCGAAGCGTTTGGATCGCGGCCCAACAAAACCGACCGATTCTTTAGAAGAATTGACTGCTTGCTAGGGACAGCAACCTGATTCGCCAGCGGATTAAAATAACTCAGCAAAACTTGATTTTGAGGATCGAGACCAATTTTAATTTCTGTGCCGTTTTTCAGACAATAACCGTCATTGGGAGTGATGCGAGTGCGATCGACAAATAAGCCATTAGTGCTCGGCCGCTGGCCGTCACCGTCGTAAATCCAGTAATTATCCCCAATTTGGCGCAAAACAGCGTGAACGCCGGAAACTGCGCGCCAGGGTTCGGGAATGACTAAATCAGCACGAGTGCGATCGCGCCCCAATACGTGCTGCTGCTGTTTTAACTCTAACTGTAAAACCTCCCCTTGATTGCTTAATACTATATAAGGTCGATCGCTTAAAGCAGTCAGTTGTCCTATATTGCCTGTCATACTTCAATCGCGGTTTTTGCACTCACTTTTGTCAGCATATCAAAAAGTCATTAGTCATTAGTCATTAGTCATTAGTCATTAGTCATTAGTCATTAGTCAACAGTCAACCGTCAACAGTCAACAGTCAAGAGTCAACAGTCAACCGTCAACAGTCATTTTGGCAACAACCGACAAACTGCGAAGCCGATTAATTGCCGCCGCCAATTCAAACCGCCGAAACATGGCAAAATCCCCTTCAGGAAAAGGCGATAAAATATCCATCCCCTGCGCGTCAATATCTGCCATCACCAAATCTATGATTTCCGACAAAGTGCGTTTTCCGTCCATGTATTGCTGCTTAGCATAAACCATTGCCGCAGCGATCGCCCTTAACTGTCCCCTGTCCACAATTTGCTCAACACCACCCAAATCAATATCCTCACTTCCGAAAGCCAATTCATCAACATCCCGCACCTTCACCCGCACATCTCGCCGTCCCCGACTCGGATCTAAACTAGCAGGAATCGGCACTCTTTGAGTAATCTCACCAAAATTTTCTCCCCCTTCAGCAGCACGGCTAATCGAGTAATTATTAGCAATCTCTTTAGCTTTTGCCGTCACATTATATGCTTGAAAATTTTCCATTGCAATCACAGTATCCGCCACATCAAAATAATCGCCACTTCCGCCCATGACTACAATAGTCGATACGCCGCAATCAGCGTACAACAGTTTAACTTTATCAATAAACGGCGTAATCGGTTCCTTATCCTTAGCGATGAGTTCCTGCATTCGGCGATCGCGAATCATGAAATTCGTCGCCGCCGTATCCTCATCAACTAATAAAACAGGCACTAAATCCTCTTCCTTTTTCCTTCTCTCCTGTTCCTCATTCCCTCTTCCTTCTTCCTTCTTCCGACGGACATCGGACTGACATCCGTTAAATCCGTTACATAATCCGTTGCCGAACTTTCTTCTCCCCACTTCCAAAGCCTCAATAATATTAGCAGCTTGCGACGTGCTACCGCTCGCATTTTCAGTATAAAATTGTGCAGTATCTCTACCTTGGGGCAAGTGGTTAATAAAAGGCGAAATATCAACTCCCGCAACACTTCTGCCATCTTCTGCTCTAATTTTCACCGCCGCCGGATCAGTCACCACAAATTCCCGACCATCTCCCGGAATTCGGTTGTAAACTCCCAACTCGATCGCCCTGAGTAAAGTAGATTTGCCGTGATAGCCGCCCCCAACAATCAAAGTAATACCAGCGGGAATACCCATACCGGAAATCAAACCGCGATTCGGACAATTAAACTCAACTTTTAACGACGGCGGCGACTGAAAAGCCACAGCATTATTTAACAAAGGACTGTTGTCAACACCGCTGCGGCGGGGTAAAATAGAACCGTCAGCAACAAACGCAACTAATCCGTTTTCAGCTAACTGCTGCCGCAGCCAGTCAGCATCTTCTACAGTTTCAACGTGACGGCGACATTCCGCAGCATTTAAATTAGCATACTTCAGAGAATTGCTGACAATTTGCGGAATATCTTCGCACAGCATTTCAGCAGCTTGTCGCCCTAAAATACTGCGACCCCCCGCTGGAAGTCCGACGGCAAATCGCAGTTCAACTCCTCCTAAATCTTCGATATCGGATGTATTTGAGGAAATGATAAATGCGGAAGTTCGCTCTAAAACTTCTTGTCCGAAGCGAGTCACTGCAATCATACCGCTTTTGCCAGTGCCGCGTTTGCTGCTGATGCTGTGTGCTGCTTGGTCAAACTGGCGAGTTAGGTAATCTCGCAAGGCTATTTCTCGACTGCGAGAGTTGAAAAGTTCGCCAGGAATTTGAGCAATGTTTGGCGGAACTCGGACTCTAAATTTACTGGGAGAAGCAAACGGATCTCCCTGCACGTAATCAATAATTAATGTGAATTCGTAAAAATCGTAACTACCTTGAATGTCTTTGTAGGCTTTGTAGCCTCGATTGTCTAGTTGCAGTAAATGTCGTTGCAGTATTTCTTTGTTAGTCATTAGTTATTACTTATTAGTTATTACTTATTAGTTATTTACCTAGTTCCTAGGCTCTGCCTAGGAACCCATTTGCAGAGGCTCTGCCTCGCTTGCTTGGCGTGGGAAAATTGGAGGCAGAGCCTCCGGATATGCGTTACCAGGCAGAGCCTGGTAACGAGTAGAATTACCGATTACCAATTACCGAATTTCCAATAATTTAGCCGTGGCATTAACAACAATTTGAGCAGAACCGGCGAAAAAAGGTCGATCGATAGTTGCTAATGTATCGCTAGATTGGTGATAGTGGGGCGATCGCAAATTTGCAGTATCCGTCACCAACACAGCACCAATTCTTTTATACCAGAAAGGCGCGTGGTCGCTGCGTAAAACATCGGGAGTCAGCAACCCTTTCAGGGGAACCGGCAGCGCCACCACAGGCGGCAAATCGGCTTTTCCAGACTCCGCAAAACTTTTCAATAGCAGCGGATGTTCCGCATCCCCAATCACAGCGATAAACTCGCCTTTGTCGGGAGAAGTTACCCCCGATGCTTCTAGAAAAGGTTGCGCTGTCAATCCTTCGGGATATTGCTGGCATCCGGGTGTGCGGCAGGCATAACCTAGCATATCCAGGACGATCGCTCCCTGCAAATTTTTTAACCGCGCGTCGCTACCGGTGAATGCTAAACTGCCTAAAAGTCCGATTTCTTCCCTGTCGAAGAATGCTACTTGCAGTGTCCGAGGCGTGGGGCGAGAACCCAGCAATCTTGCTACTTCTAAAACTACTGCAACTCCCGTCGCATTGTCGTCAGCGCCTGGGGAGTTTGGTACAGTATCGTAGTGTGCTGCCACTAAAATTGCACCGGCGTTTGAGTCAGTACCTTTTCTCTCAGCGAAGACGTTGATTCCGCGATCGAACTGCTGCAACTCTGCGGAAAATCCTAATGTTTGCAGTTGTTGGGAAATATAGTCTCTAGTAAAAGAGCGAGCTCGTTCTCCATCGCGTTCTCCTGCTAAAGTCTCGACGTGTTTCCACAACCGAGACGGGTCAATTTGGGGCAGAGAAACTGCATTTTTTTCAGCAGGAAGCGGTAAGGGAGAGGGGTTTTGGGAAGTGTGGATATTGCGATCGATTGAAACTTCCGGTACAGCCGACAACCGCTGCCACGAGTCAGAACGCCAACCCACAGCGGCCACCGCAACCAGAATAAATAGCGCTATCCAAATCAATTGTTTCATCAGTAAGTCTATTTGAGATTTTAGACAGGGATTACGCACTCCTCACTCTCATCAACCGGGTGTTTTAGCGGAAGCGAGGGCTGCAACAAAGTCTTTTCGTAAAACCAGGTTGATGCGTCCAGAACTGTTATATTTTAGATTTTAGGTTGACACCAGAGTTAAAAATAAACCTGTTTCAAAAAATGAAACTCAAAAATCTTAAAATTAGCTGTGCCAGAGGCAGTTTTGTATTTTTGATTGAAACAAGCAGGTAAAAGCCTTGGGATGTTGCCGTCGAATCAGTCTTGCTTATTGGAGTATTCGACGGCGACATTTACCTTACTAATTTACCTTTAAGATTCACAACTAAAAACTACTTTTTTTCCCACTCTATCTCTTTATTCTCCAAGATCAACCCGCTGCTGCTGGGAAAAGCATAAGGAATAGTTTTTGCAGAAAATTCAACTATTTGAGTTGGTTGTTGAAACCACTCGGAATAACTCGGATTGAGTTGATCGTACAGTGCTTTTAAAGCTTGAATCTCTACCTCTAGCTGCGCTGCTGCTTGATTGATTCTGCGAGCTTGTGCTTGCAAGCGCTTTTCCCCGGTTTGAACGTGGTTTTCTACTTCTTGCCAGTGCTCTCCGGCCAGCAATTTTTCTAGTTCACCTTGCTTGTAATTGAGTAAAGCCTGTTTTTGTTGCAGTTGCTTTTCAATATTTTTAGTCTCTCGGTCAATCTCCTGGATTTGCTGCAACCACTGCTCCCCAAAAGCAGCAGTTTGCTGGTGGAACTCAGCAATGGCTTCAGGAGTATTATTTTTGGGAAAACTGACTGCCACTCGGCACTCAGAGCGCTGTACGCCAAGTTTTTCCCGCGACTCTTGCAGGGCGGCAACTTCTGCTTCTAGCGCGCGGACTTCTTTTTGGAGTTCTGGGATGGTCTGACTCATGGGTTCAATTAGTGGACCTCTGCATCGATTTTAAGCTAATTGTTTATTTTTCTAACAAATCCCGATCGCCTCCTTGCGGGAATTATCTAATTTTAGCGCGCTCCCACCCGGTGTCTAGGCAGAAGGGCGGATAATTTGTGGCACAATGGCTGATGACACATTTTAAATTAAGATTAAAATTATAATTAGTTATAAAGCTAAGTTATTAGCTGGGTAAAATTTAATTTACAAATCCACATAAATTAATGGGGGCTGGGTTTTCCTATGGCCGAGAAAGTTCTGCTAAAGTTTTTTATATAGATGGTTCCTAAAAAGATTTATTAGAAATTAGGAAATAGAGCAAATGAAAATACTTTTTCAATTAATAGTGGGATATTTCGCGGTTGCTATTTTTGGTGTGGAATGTGGCATAAATCCCAAAATATTACCGACAAGTCTAGGAGATAGACATGGCACTCCCCCTGTAGAAGGGATTTTGGTTGCGTCTCACAAACATAGCTATTTGCGATCGGCATCTCGCCCCCTTACTTCTGCAAGCGCCGCATTATTTTTGGATAAATTATCCCAAGTTGAGCCCGTAAAATTACATACTTACAATTATATACAATCTCAGGGAACTCCTAGAAAAAAACCTACTATTAAGTTTATCGTAATCGGTTATTTTCTGGTTTTTCTTTGTTTAGTAATCTCATTATTGAGCAGGGCGAAGACAGTAAATAGCTTATCCAAGACGATGATGTTAATCAAGCCGAAGTCTGAAACAGAGAATGACAAGCTACCAAAAGGAGAAAAAGTGTTGTATCCAAAAAAAGAACAGGATATCTGGCATACTATTGCCCAAATGACCCAAGATTTGCAGCAAACGGCCGAATATGCCCTCGATATTTGCGAGGAAATGAACGTCTCGATAATTGCGACCACTCCGGGCGGTCATATCCTGTCGTTAAACCAAGCTACCTGTCAACTTTTGGGATACTCTAAAAAAGAGTTGTTAGGCAAACCAATAGCCGGACTTTTTAAGAAAAGTGAATCACCTGCACAGGAGTTAGAGTTAGCAAGTTTAACAGCAGAAGGATCTGTCCACAACGTGGAAAAACTCTACCTTTCCAAACATGGAAAAAAAATAATTGTACTGCTTTCTATTTCAACTATTCGCGACGGCAAAGGCAAGGTCAGCGGCAAGTTATATATAGCACAAGATATTACTGATAGCAAGCGGGCTGAAAGAAATTTGCGGCGAAGTGAAAAAAAGTTTCGCCAACTGATAGAAACGGTTAATGCTGCTGCATTTATCTATAACCGCAGACAGTTGCGCTATGTCAATGCTCAGACAGAAGCTCTGACAGGATATACTCGTGAAGAATTGCTAGCGTTGGATTTATACGATTTAATTCATCCAGATTTTCGAGAAATAGTTAAAAAATGGGGTAAATCCAGCCATGTGCGCTCAAGTCCCGGCTCAAAATATGAATTAATAATACTCACGAAAACTGGAAAAATGCGCTGGATTGAAGCAACTGTAGATATTATAAAATTTGAAAAAAAAGCCTCAATATTAATCACAGCGTTTGACATCAGCGATCGCAAATTAGCAGAGTTAGAACTAGAAACATCTCTTTCGTTGCTTCAAGCAACCATTGAATCTACTGCTGACGGTATTCTGGCGGTTGACAGTGGAGGAAAAGTTGTCAGCTTTAACCGTAAATTTGCCGAAATGTGGCAGTTGCGGGATTTGCAGGTGGATTCGAGAGATAACAACCAAATTTTGGGGTTTGGAATCAACCAGTTAAAATACCCGGAAATATTTCTCAACCGTGCTAAAGAATTGTCCGATCGCCCCGCAGCAGAAAGTTACGATCTCATCGAGTTGACAGATGGCAGAATCTTCGAGCGCTACTCGTTGCCCCAGCGCACGGGAGGCAAAATTACTGGTCGAGTATTCAGCTTTCGGGATGTAACGGAACGGGTGCAATCCGAAGAAAAACTACGCAAAAGCGAAGAACGCTTTCACCTGCTGACGCGGGCGACAAATGATGCCGTATGGGATTTTGATTTGTTAAAAAATGAGTATTGGTTGAGCGAAGAATTTGAAAAAGTTTTTGGATACAAACTTAACGAAACTCAGACGATAGAATTAGAATCTTGGTGGTTAAATATTCATCCCGAAGAACGGGAAAGAGTGATGTCAAGCTTCTACGAAACAATGAGCTCAGACGCTCACTGTTGGTCGGAAGAATACAGCTTTCACCGTGCAGACGGGGGATATGTTTTTGTGCTCGATCGCGGCTATATCATCCGCAATGAAAGTGGCAAAGCAGTAAGGGCGATCGGCACGATCATGGATATCACTCAGCGCAAGCAAGCTGAAGAAATTATTCGCTATCAAGCTGTTTATGACCAACTCACCGGTTTACCGAACCGGATACTTTTTAACGAGAGGCTGCTGGCGTCCTTAAAACAAGCTAAAAAAAACCAAAAAATGCTAGCTGTGATGTTTTTAGACTTGGACAGGTTCAAAAAGATTAATGATACACTAGGTCACGCTGCGGGCGATCGCCTGTTAGAAGGTTTTGCCGGACGCATCAGCGACACTTTGCGATCGACTGACACGGTTGCCCGCTGGGGAGGCGACGAATTTACCATACTGCTTCCCGATATCAATTGCTTAGAAGATGCAGTTAAAACAGCTCAAAGAATACTCAACAATTTAAAGCCAGCATTTAAACTAGAAGGACAACCGTTTCATGTTAGCAGCAGCATCGGCATTGCCCTTTATCCCGATGATGGTGAAGATGCCGAAACTTTAGTCAAAAATGCCGATGCTGCCTTGTACTACGCTAAAGAAATGGGAAGAAATAACTATCAGTTATATACTTCCACAATTAATCCCCACGGCAGCCATTTACTAACTATAGAACACAGACTGCACGAGGCTTTAGAACAGGGAGAATTTGAGGTTTTCTACCAGCCAAAAGTCAATATTACTACTTGGGAAATTCAGGGTATGGAAGCCCTGCTACGCTGGCAACATCCACAATTAGGTTTAGTTACTCCCGCGACATTTATTCCGATCGCCGAAGAGAACGGACTCATTGTACCTATTGGGGAATGGGTGCTGCAAACAGCCTGCACTCAAAATAAAGCTTGGCAGGATACTTTGCAGCCTGATTTGCGGGTAGCAGTCAACGTTTCGGCTAGGCAGTTCCAGCAATTTAATTTATTAGAAATGGTAGCGAACTGCTTGGAAAAAAGCGGTTTAGCACCCAAGTATTTAGAGTTAGAAATTACCGAGACAACAGCCATGCAAGATGTGGATTATACCACAAAAGTTCTCAGGGAGTTGCAGAATATGGGAGTGCAAATTGCGCTGGACGATTTCGGCACGGGTTATTGTTCTCTAAATTATCTCAAAAAGTTTCCCTTGAATATCTTAAAAATAGATAAATCCTTTGTCAGCGGATTGACGACTGATCCGTGCGAACTGGCGATCGCCAAGGCTGTAGCGACGCTGGGGCGAGATTTGAACTTGAGCGTGGTAGCCGAAGGAGTAGAAACTAAAGAGCAGTTGGAGTATTTGCGATCGCTCCACTGTCAAGAAATTCAGGGTCATTATTTCAGCCCTGCACTATCAGCCAATGATGCTAGCAAACTTTTGGTAAATTCTCAGTTGCAACAAGTGAAAATTGCTTAATTAGTCATTAGTCATTAGTTATTAGTCATTAGTCATTAGTTATTAGTCATTAGTCATCAGTCAATTGTAGGGTGGGTGAGGCGCGGTTCAAGATTTATCTATTGGTGACAATAGTGTAAGGTGCAACCTCAGCACCCTACAAATAGAGTTTGCGGGTCGAGGACTGTACTTAGAGGCCGATCGCCCTGCAAAAGCCAGCGATTTCAACAATCGCTGGTTTCTACTACTCCTTTTTCATAAGGACAATAATTTCTTGTTCTAGCAGCTTCATTTGTTCAAGAACTTGATTGTGATGTTCTTGAGCCGCTTGCAATCTAACTTTAAGTATTTGTTCGTGAGATTCTAGATAGGCCAGGTGAGAGCGCTGCAATTCTTTCAACTGGCTTAAAATTTTCCCAATACTTCTTTGTCCTGAGTAGACAGAACTTGCTTTGTTTCTATAAAACCTCGTGCTATTTCCCTGAGAAGTTGCGTCCGGGAAGACATCCCCAATGCTTTCGCTTTCTCGTCCAGTGCTTCCCAATCTTCTTCCTCTAGACGTAGAGTAGCGTTGATCGTTTTCTTTTTCCGATTTTCCATAGGCTTGAAACATAACGGGACTTCCCCACAATTATTGCACGTGCGACTATTGACTCAGACCGTCGCACGTGCAATAATTTAATGGCAGATTGCACGTGCAGTGCGAGCGACGTGCAAGTGTTTTGACATGAAACACCTGCACACCCCTTAACCTGCTGGGGTTTGGACTTGCAGAACCAAGCCCCTTTCTCTCACAAGCGTTAAATCAGGAGTGAAAATCCCATGAAATCAGCGGCACAAAATCAGGTACTGCATCAACTCAAGCTCATGGAAACCAACTTGCGCGAAATTCAGTGCAAGCTAGTTAAAACCTCCGTTTTAAACTTGTGGCAAATAGTTTTGCCCGATGGAAAGAGAATTTTGCTGGAACACGCGGGCGGCGGACACTGGATTTTTCGGTCTAACGGTATTGAGAAATCTCATCCAGAAGTGCGGCAAGCGGTTTTGCGGGCGATCGGCATTTGCTCGGCCCACCGCAGTTAAGGTAACAGCCGATCGCCCGCGCTGGTTAAAACTTAAAATAGTGTGCAGAATAACGGACTTGTACCTAAAGACAGAGGAAAATATCGCTACCCCAACATAAACGCTTTGTCTATGCAGCCAATTCGCACATTTAACGTTTCCCCCTCGCTACCGACAATTCTCGAACCCCTACGCAAGCTTGCCTACAACTTGCACTGGGACTGGAACGTCGATACCAAAGACCTCTTCCGCCGCCTCGATCGAGACCTGTGGGACTCCAGCAACCAAAACCCGGTGCTGATGCTCGGAACCATATCTCAAGAGCGACTGCAAGAAATGGCAGAAGACGAAGGCTTCATTGCCCAAATGAACCGAGCAGCCCAGCAGTTAGACGATTATCTCAAAAACCGCGCCTGGTACCGCAAACAGCGCGGCACCGAGCAACAAGAATGCTACGCTTACTTTTCGATGGAATTCGGCTTAGTTAAAGCCCTACCCATCTATTCAGGCGGTTTGGGCGTGCTCGCAGGCGACCACCTCAAATCAGCTAGTGATTTGGGCTTGCCCTTAGTCGGTGTCGGCCTACTCTACCAAGAAGGTTATTTTTCGCAGTATCTCAACGCCGACGGCTGGCAGCAAGAACGCTATCCGCTCAATGATTTCTACAATATGCCGCTGCACCTAGAACGCAATCCAGACGGTTCGGAATTGCGGATTGAGGTGGACTATCCCGGCCGCAAGGTGTATGCCCGGATTTGGCGAGTACAAGTGGGAACGGTTCCTTTGTACCTAATGGATACAAATATTGAACCTAACAGCCGCTACGACCAAGATATTACCGACCAACTGTATGGCGGTGATAAAACTCTGCGGATGCACCAAGAAATCATGCTGGGCATCGGCGGCGTGAAAATGCTCAAGGCATTGGGGCTGACAGTTACGGCTTATCACATGAATGAAGGCCACGCGGCTTTCATGGCTTTGGAACGCATTCGGATGCTGATGGAGGAATATCACCTGAGTTTCGTAGAAGCGGAACAGGTGGTGGTTTCGAGCAGTATGTTTACGACTCACACGCCGGTACCTGCTGGATTTGACTTGTTCGAGCCGGATATGGTGATGCACTATCTAGGTCAGTATCCCAAGATGTTTGGCTTGTCGCAAGATCAGTTTTTAGGATTGGGCAGGGAGAATACTGGCGATTTGTCCGCACCTCTGAATATGGCAATTTTGGCAATTAAAATGTCGAGTTTTGTCAACGGGGTGGCGGCTTTGCACGGCGTGGTGTCGCGCCCGATGTTTCAGGGTTTGTGGCCGGGTTTGCCGCAGGAAGAAGTACCGATTACTTCGATTACCAACGGGGTGCACGCTCGCAGTTGTGTGGCGAAGTCTACTCAGGAGTTGTACGATCGATACCTCGGCCCGGATTGGGAAATGACTCGCAAGGACGATCGACTCTGGGATCGGATGTCATCGATTCCTGACGAAGAATTGTGGCGCAATCACGAACGCTGTCGATCGGAGTTGGTGGTGTTCGCACGGGAGTGGCTGCAAAAGACTTTGCGCGAGCGCGGTGCGGCCCAAACGGAAATCGAACACGCGCGGGAGGCTCTCGATCCGAAGGTGCTGACGATCGGGTTTGCCCGCCGCTTTGCTACTTACAAGCGGGCGACGCTGTTTTTGCGCGATGTCGATCGAATCATGCGGATCATGCGGGACAAAAATCGCCCGGTGCAGTTTGTGATTGCTGGGAAGGCTCACCCGATGGATATTCCAGGTAAGGAATTGATTCGGGATATCGTTCACTTCATCCGTGAGCACGACACGATCAGCTCGATGGTCTTTTTGCCGAACTACGACATTAACGTCGCTCGGATGATGGTGTCTGGCTGCGATGTGTGGCTGAATACGCCGCGCCGCCCGCGTGAGGCTTCGGGTACTTCCGGGATGAAAGCTTCGATGAATGGTTTGCCGAATCTGAGCATTCTTGACGGATGGTGGGATGAGGCTGATTATGTTCGTACCGGTTGGCCGATCGGACATGGGGAGTTTTACGAAGATACTAAGTATCAGGATGAGGTAGAGGCGAATGCTTTGTACGACTTGATGGAGAAGGAAGTTGTACCGCTGTTTTACAACCGGGATGCTGACGGCATTCCCCGCGGTTGGACGGCGAAAATGAAGGATTCGATTCGCTTGAACTGTCCTTTCTTCAATACTGCTCGGATGGTGAAGGATTACGCGCGGCGGGCATATTTCCCGGTGAGCGATCGCTACCACACCATGACTTCGGATAATTGCGCTCCCGCCAAGGAGTTGTCTCACTGGAAGAAGCACGTTCTCGCGAAGTGGCACGATATTAAGATTGAGGCTGTTGATATTTCCCAGGATAAGGAAGTTAAGGTCAATCAGTCGATCGCTGTTAAATCTCGGATTAATCTGAAGGGATTGACGCCTGCAGACGTGCAAGTCGAACTTTATCAAGGTTCGGTTGATGCTAACGGAAATATCATCGGCGGCGTACCGGTAGTGATGGAGTATTTGGGAGAAGATTCTCACAATGCTAGCCTTTATACGGCTGACATTACTTATACTTCTAGCGGTTTGCAAGGCTTGTCGTTGCGCGTTTTGCCGAAGCACGATAATCTCAGCAGTCCTTATGAAGCTGGCGTGATTCTCTGGGCACATTAAAGGAAGGAAGAAGGAAGAAGGAAGAGGGAAGAAGGAAGAGGGGCACGACACGGATTCGGACACGGATACACGGATGAATTTAACTGTGTTTCCCACTTCTCCCCCTCTCCCCCTCTCCCACTCTCCCACTCTCCCACTCTCCCACTCCCTCTCTCCTTATCTTCCTTGGGGAATGATTATGTAGCCGGCTGGGAAATGATCGCCCAATACCAAATTCCGCTGGATTCCCAGTACCACCAGTGAGCGCGTATATAAGCGTATAGCAAGGCATCTCGCTGTTCTTTTAAGGCTTTGAGGGTGGCAACACTGGTGGGGCTTTCGGGGAGGTTTGAACCACCGATGAACGCTGATTCTTATGCGGAATATTTGCGAAACTCAGACTTGGTTCGACGATTGATAAATATCTACAATATACTGGCAGAATTTCATCAATTAGAGTTGACATTCTGCCAGTTTTCCTTATTTTTGGTGTTGCTGAATACAGGTATAAATTCAAGATTTCGGAATTTTTATAAGCCCAGTATGGTGAGTTTTGTAACTTCCGATAAAAGTTGATTTATACCGTGAATCAGCAAAGCCCAGAATCTATATCCCTCAATATGAAAGCAGCCGAACAAAATAGTGGTTTCACAATAGTCACACTTTTTCATCCTGCTATTCCATAAAATTGAAGAGAACCTTCAGACACCTCTATAGCGCTTCTCAAAAAAGTGAGGTATGCGCTATGCCCTATGCCCTATGCCCTATGCCCTATGCCCATGAGTACCTCATATGAGAGCTCGAAAGGCTATAGTTTAGCTTATTTACCTACACCCGCTGGCTGCTGACGGTTTCGCACTTCCAGAAAAATCAACAAAGCATTAACATCAGCGGGATTTACCCCACCAATTCGGGCAGCTTGGCCAATAGTCAGCGGTTTCACCTTAGCCAACTTTTCCCGCGATTCTTTGGAGAGAGTTGTAATTGCCATGTAATCCAAATCGGCAGGCAATTGTCGGCGTTCGTGTTTGGCAATGTCATCGATTTGATTTTGCTGTCTTTGCAGGTAGCCGGAATATTTGATGTCAATTTCTGCACCATCTTTCTCAGCCAACTTCAGACTAGAATTGCCTAAGTTGTAGCGTTCCAAATCCACATAATGAAAACCAGGACGACGCAACAAATCAGCAAGAGTAATTGAACCTTTAATCGCTTGTTGAGTGTCTGCAAAAATTGCCTTGCCTACTTCCTCGTGCTCTTTCACCCGCGTCGAGTACAAGCGTTCCTTCTCTGCCACAATATTAGCTTGTTTGCGATCGAACAACTCCCACCGGCGATCGTCAATCAAACCAATTTCCCGTCCCAGCGGAGTCAAGCGTTGATCCGCATTGTCCGATCGCAATAATAGCCGATATTCCGATCGCGAAGTCAACATCCGGTAAGGTTCTCGCAAATCCTTCGTACACAAATCATCGATCAAAGTCCCGATATAACTTTGCTCGCGAGGAAACACAATCATCTCCTGATTTTTCGCAAACCGAGCCGCATTAATCCCCGCCACAATCCCCTGTGCAGCCGCCTCCTCATATCCAGTTGTACCGTTCACCTGACCCGCGCAAAACAGCCCTTCGATCTTCTTAGTCATCAGCGTCGGATAGCACTGAGTTGCCGGCAAATAATCGTACTCCACAGCATAAGCAGGGCGCATCATCTCGCACTTTTCCAAACCCGGAAGAGTCCGCAGCATTTGCAATTGCAAATTTTCCGGTAAACCAGTAGAAAAACCTTGGATATAAAGTTCAGGAATATCTCTACCTTCCGGTTCAATAAAAATCTGGTGACTTTCCTTATCCGCAAACCGCACAATCTTATCTTCAATACTCGGACAATAGCGCGGCCCCTTCGCATCAACCCAGCCGCCGTAGACTGGAGAAAGATGCAAATTGTCTCTAATTAACTGGTGAGTTGCTGGCGTAGTTCGAGTCAAATAACAAGGCATTTGTTCGCGTTCTCTCCACACTTCGGGATCGAAACTAAACCAGCGAACCTCTGCATCTCCCGGCTGCGGTTCCAGGTTGGTATAATCCAGAGTACGCTTGTCAACTCTTGCCGGAGTTCCTGTTTTTAACCGACCAGTTTCAAAGCCCAAACGATTGAGAGTTTCCGTCAAGCCAACGGCGGCAAATTCTCCCGCACGTCCGGCGGGCATGGACTTATTGCCCACCCAAATTGTGCCACCTAAAAAAGTACCTGTGGTCAGAATTACTGCTTTGCATTCAAAAGCGACGCCGAAGTATGTTTCTACTCCGATTACTTCTTCGTTTTTGCCCAAAACTAAGTCTGTTACCATCGCTTCGCGGATGGTCAAATTGGGTTGATTTTCAACAATATTATTCATCACAGCGGCGTATTCCCGCTTGTCTGTTTGTGCTCGCAGCGCCCAAACGGCGGGGCCTCTCGAAGCGTTGAGGACGCGCTTTTGTAAGTAGGTGCGATCGGCCATTTTGCCAATTTCCCCGCCTAACGCATCAACTTCGTTAGTAAGTTGGGTTTTAGCCGGGCCGCCGACAGCCGGATTGCAAGGTTGCCACGCAATTTTGTCGAGGTTGAGGGTGAGGAGAAGGGTGCGACAGCCGAGGCGAGAAGTGGCGAGGGCGGCTTCGCAGCCGGAGTGTCCGCCACCTACTACGATGATGTCGAAACTGTCTTGGAATTGTACTGGAGTTTGTGCAGTCATTCGATTTTAGATTTTAGATTTTAGATTTTAGATTGAATAATAGACATCTGGCAAAATTAGGTTTTAGTCCGGGTAGGACTAGGGGGTGTTTTCTTTCCCTAGAATTGGCTTAAATTGTAGGTTGGGTTGAGGAACGAAACCCAACATTCCAAAAATCGTCAAATCATCTCCCCCTCTAATATCATAGATAATCTAGATGCACAACAGCTTAAAATCGATGTACGGTAAGTCCCTATACCCTCACCACACTAACACCATGACACAGATCGCCCTTTCCGACCTTCCCGAAACCATCCAAGCCCTACTCACCCAAGCCATACAAACAGGTGAACCCCTCACCATCGCCCAAAACGATCGGCCTGTTGCCATTATCTCCCCCATCAAAAAAAGTAAACGAGCAGCCTTCGGATCTGTCAAAGATAGCGGCCAAATTATCGGAGATATCATCGAGCCAACCTCTAACATCGTAACTTGGGATGTCCTGTCATGAAACTCTTACTAGATACCCACATTTGGCTTTGGTATCGTCTTGGGAATCCTCGCCTATCAACCACTTTACAAACGGCGATTGCTAACGAAGAAAACGAACTTTGGTTAAGTCCCATTAGCATTTGGGAAACCCTACTACTCGCCGAAAAAGGAAGATTAACCCTAGAACCCACACCAGAAAAATGGATTCAAAAAAGCCTCCAAGAACTCGACACAAAAGAAGCAATCCTCACCAATGAAATTGCGATTCTGAGCCGTCAACTAGATATAATACACCAAGACCCCGCAGATCGATTCATTGCCGCCACCGCCGTTCATTACGAACTAACCCTCGCCACCGTCGATCCCAACCTCACCCAAGCTACTTGCCTAAATACTCTCAGCTAATCCAAAATTTTGCACACCGCAAACGACTTTGAAGACTCGATCGCTCTCACTAAAAAAACGGTGTTCGTCAATTAAAACTCTTCCTCTCCCTTAGAGTAGCTGCTTTCTTCCAACATCGATGTTAATCCAGTAATTTTTACCGGTGGTCGATCTTTGAATTCTACGACAAATGACAACTCCCCACCCATTGCCGCGATATAACTTTGCAAAGTAGATACCAACAAATCCGCACGGCGTTCGAGTCGCGAGACATTTTCTTGACGCATATTTAATAATTCTGCCATGCGAATCTGAGTAAATTTCCTTGCTTTTCGTAAGTCTTGCAAGGTCATTTCTTCAGCCATTAACTCAATCGATCGCTTTTCGACTATTGCTCGTTGTTCGGGAGGCAAATTCTCCATAATAGTCTTCAGGCTAATTCTCATCTGTTTCTTGCTCGATTAACTTATTCAAATGGCCGGTAAATCTACTATCTGCTATCTTAATTTGAGTAAATTATGCCTTACATAGCATATTATAGGCAATAGTCGATCGAATAACAATATTTATATGCACCCTTCGCGCCTTCGCGGTTCAATAATTCCGTAATCAGGCAGTTTTGCGCTATGTTAGACAAAAAAATCTCAACAAGCGTACACAAGTGAAATACTTCTTCTTATCCGACGGCTGGAAAGTTGGGCGCGTCTGGGGCGTAGGCGGCGAGTGGAGTCACGCCGCCTGGAGGCGGCCGCCGGACATCCAACAGCTCAACCTCTGTCTTTCCGATCGCAACGAAAAAATGTGGCTCTACCGCGTAGAAGACGCCGTACTCATGGTAGAAGTCCAACCAGCAGTCCGTCCCGATCCCGCCGATCCCGCCAAAAATATCGGCAACGTTACCCTCACCAGACTGATCGATGCCGAGCAAGTCCTCGAACGCCTCGGGACGATCGCCGCCCGCTGCGAAATGGGCAACCCGCAATTAATGTAATGCTCAACATATTGCAATCGGTTCTAACACTCGATACACTTCTTTAAATAACTTTCATTTTTATGCCTCCACCTTTGAAGGTAGATGGCAGTCGGCAAAAGGCAGAGTTTAAACCCTACAGGTAACTGCTGGGGAGTCAGAATCTGATTTTTCCGTAAAAATAGACATCATCACTTACACCTTGGAGAACCGCAGTCAATGGGACTACCCTGGTATCGCGTACACACAGTCGTCTTAAATGACCCAGGCCGATTGATTTCTGTACACTTAATGCACACTGCCCTCGTGGCAGGTTGGGCCGGATCAATGGCCCTTTATGAACTAGCAGTTTTTGACCCCACAGACCCAGTTCTGAACCCAATGTGGCGTCAAGGGATGTTCGTGTTGCCCTTCATGACTCGCTTGGGAGTTACGGGTTCTTGGGGCGGTTGGAGCATCACCGGCGAAGGTAACGTCGATCCGGGCTTCTGGTCCTTTGAAGGCGTCGCCGTCGCTCACATCGTCCTCTCGGGCCTGCTGTTCTTAGCAGCAGTTTGGCACTGGGTATTTTGGGACTTAGAACTTTTCAGAGACCCTCGCACCGGTGAACCAGCCCTCGACTTGCCAAAAATGTTTGGCATTCACCTGTTCCTCTCCGGCTTGCTTTGCTTCGGCTTCGGCGCATTTCACCTTTCGGGACTTTTTGGTCCGGGAATGTGGGTGTCCGACCCCTACGGCCTGACCGGTCACGTCCAGCCAGTGGCGCCTTCTTGGGGCCCTGAAGGCTTCGATCCGTTCAATCCGGGCGGCATCGTGGCTCACCACATTGCAGCGGGCGTAGTCGGCGTAATTGCCGGTTTGTTCCACTTGACAGTGCGGCCGCCGGAACGTCTTTACAAAGCCCTGCGGATGGGGAATATCGAAACTGTACTTTCTAGCAGTATCGCTGCCGTGTTCTTTGCAGCCTTTGTGGTTGCGGGTACGATGTGGTACGGTTCTGCTGCAACTCCGATCGAACTTTTTGGCCCGACTCGCTATCAGTGGGACAGCGGCTATTTCCAACAAGAAATCGATCGCAGAGCTCAAGCTAGCTTGGCCGGTGGCGCTAGCTTCCAACAAGCTTACGAACAAATTCCCGAAAAATTGGCTTTCTACGACTACGTGGGCAACTCTCCTGCTAAAGGCGGTTTGTTCCGGGCCGGCGCGATGGTCAATGGCGACGGTATTGCTAAATCTTGGCTGGGCCATCCAGTATTTACTGACAGCGAAGGTCGGGTATTGTCGGTTCGCCGCCTCCCCAACTTCTTTGAAACTTTCCCAGTAATTTTGACAGACAAAGATGGGGTCGTTCGCGCTGATATCCCCTTCCGCCGTGCTGAATCAAAATACAGCTTTGAACAAAGCGGAGTTACCGTCAGCTTCTACGGCGGCGAACTTAACGGTCAAACCTTTAATAATCCTCTAGATGTTAAGCAGTTTGCTCGCGCTGCTCAAAAAGGTGAAGTATTTGAATTCGATCGCGAAACCTTGAACTCGGACGGCGTTTTCCGCACTTCGACTCGCGGTTGGTTCACTTTCGGACACGTTTGCTTTGCTTTGCTATTCTTCTTCGGCCATATCTGGCACGGTTCTCGGACAATCTTCCGCGACGTGTTTGCTGGAGTTGAGGCTGACATGGAAGAACAAGTCGAGTGGGGCTTGTTCCAAAAACTGGGCGACGTGACCACCAGAAGAGAAGAACCTCTCTAAATTTCGCCAGCCTCTGGGTAGGGGGGAAACTTCCCCGCTACACAAAAACCCGGTTTCTTGAAGAAACCGGGTTTTTTTAGTTAATATTGACACTCCCCGGCCTTAAGGCACGGGGATTCTTAAGACATTTCAGTCTTAATATCCCTATCCCTAGGGTTCCCAGGCTGACTACTCTGGGCACAAAAGAGTGCTCCCGTCATATCTCCTCAAAAATGTTTTGGGCGTAGACTTTCCCCCAGTCCGGGGGTAGGTTTTTACATCTTGTCTGATTTGGTTATTCTATAATATTCATTTGTTAAGATGGATTTGCTATTTTACTTAACAATGGAAAAAAGCCGTTCTACAAGGACGGGGTTTTAAACCCAATTTTCTGATAAAATAATACGGCAAGGGAAGATAGGGAAAATTTAACATGGAAAGTGTTGCTTACATTTTGATTCTGGCTTTAGCCTTAGGTGTACTATTTTTTGCGATCGCCTTTCGGGAACCTCCCCGGATTGGCAAATAATTAGCTATACGCCTCCAGCAAGTCCAAAATATCTTGAACCGGACTGCTGTTAGCCCGCATCATAGTGATCTAATTTGGTGCGGGACTATTTCACTGCTGTGTGCTAAGTGATTTTTCTAGTCCAGCCATTCATCAGACCCCAGGCGGTTAGATGAATGGTAATTTGCTGGCACTGCCTGTTAAACTCAGCAATCATGCGCTGTTCCTCCTGCCAACACACAAATAGTCGCGTTTTAGAATCGCGTTCAGCCGAATCAGGTCAAAGCATCCGTCGGCGGCGTGAGTGTTTGAGCTGCCAGCACCGCTTCACAACTTACGAACGCATAGAATTTGTGCCGATTACGGTGATCAAGCGCGACGGCAAGCGCGAATCTTTTGACAGGTCGAAATTAGTCAGGGGATTGATTCGGGCCTGCGAAAAAACTGGTTTGTCTTCCGGGCATCTCGAAACTCTGGCCGAAGAAATCGAGGCCCAACTCCAAGGTCGATCGCTCCGAGAAATCGCCAGTTCAGAAATAGGGGAACTGGTGTTGTTGCACCTGCGGCCACTCAGCGAAGTCGCTTATGTCCGTTTTGCCTCCGTATATCGGCAATTTCGAGGCATCCGAGATTTTGTAGATACCCTAAATCACCTTCAGAATCCCCTCAACGAAGCTGAAGATACAGAAACAGGGACAAATTTTGACGCAGATTTGCCGGACTCCGAAGCAGTCGATCGAGAAAGCCCTGCATCCTGCGCTAGTCCCAGCTAAGCTCGCTTAAATTAATTTTAAACCAGTATGCGTGTAAGTTATAATGGTCTACTTGACTCGGAATGTTAAGATTAAACGTTTTAACACAGAGTATGGAGTAACAGTAATGGCAAGCGCTGGTGTGCAGTTGCACCCGGCAAAAGTTAGCAACAACTGACTTTAGTAAAAGATTTTGAAAAAAGTTAATCGCTTTTTAACCAAAATCTCTAATATCTGCCGGCACAAACGAAAAACATGAAGGAGAGAAATCCTAGGAAACTATTCGCATGGTCAATCTCAAAACCACAGTCAAAGACATCGGCTTTACTCACGAAGATTTTGCAGCCCTACTTGATAAATATGACTATCACTTTAGCCCGGGCGATGTAGTAGCGGGTACAGTTTTTAGTATAGAACCCAGGGGCGCTCTGATTGATATCGGTGCTAAAACAGCAGCGTACATTCCCATTCAGGAAATGTCCATCAATCGAGTCGAAAGCCCTGAAGAGGTATTGCAATCAAATGAAACCAGAGAATTTTTCATCCTCACCGATGAAAATGAAGACGGACAATTAACCCTGTCCATCCGGCGCATCGAGTATATGCGGGCGTGGGAAAGAGTGCGACAACTGCAAGCAGAAGATGCCACAGTACGATCGCAAGTATTTGCCACTAACCGTGGCGGCGCACTCGTGAGAATAGAAGGCTTGCGAGGCTTTATTCCCGGTTCTCATATAAGTACCCGCAAACCGAAGGAAGAATTAGTCGCCGAAGAATTACCATTAAAATTCTTAGAGGTAGACGAAGACCGCAACCGCCTAGTGTTGAGTCATCGTCGCGCCTTAGTTGAGCGCAAGATGAACCGCCTCGAAGTCGGGGAAGTGGTCATCGGT
The DNA here is from genome assembly GCF_036702455.1 of Microcoleus sp. D2_18a_D3. Classification (NCBI taxonomy): domain Bacteria; kingdom Bacillati; phylum Cyanobacteriota; class Cyanophyceae; order Oscillatoriales; family Microcoleaceae; genus Microcoleus; species Microcoleus sp. D2_18a_D3. Next base: position 613 of record NZ_JAUBTK010000060.1, on the reverse strand, counting down.
ACAGTACGGGGTATCAAGCCTTACGGTGCCTTTATCGACATCGGCGGCGTCAGCGGCTTGTTGCACATCTCGGAAATTTCACACGATCACATCGATACGCCTCATAGCGTCTTCAATGTCAACGACGAAGTGAAAGTGATGATCATTGACTTGGATGCCGAGAGGGGCCGGATTTCTCTCTCCACCAAGCAGTTGGAACCGGAACCGGGCGCGATGGTCAAAAATCGCGAATTGGTGTACGAAAAAGCTGAGGAAATGGCAGCTAAGTTCCGCGAGAAAATGCTGGCTCAAAAGCAAGCTAAAGCAGGCATAGACATTCCTGTAGACTCGATCGATGCTGATGATGACCTCTCCGACGAACTCGAAGATGTGCCCTCAGCAATGGAAGAGGATCTGCCGGAAGTAGCACCCGAAGCAGCACCTGAAGCAGCACCCGAAGCAGTATTAGATATAGAGGAAGAAATCCCTCCTGCGACGGAAGAATAACATCGCAGTTAGTGTGATTAAAAGAGGGAATTTTCCCTCTTTTTTTTTGAGTTAGTCATTAGTCATTAGTCATTAGTCATTAGTCATTAGTCATTAGTCATTAGTCATTAGTCATTAGTCATTAGTC
>NZ_JAUBTK010000059.1:0-49977 GCF_036702455.1 Microcoleus sp. D2_18a_D3 | reverse complement strand
ATGTTAGGGCGACCAGACATTTTTATTGGCTCCTTTACTTCTTACATAAGTCTATCACATCTTTAAAAAAATGGTATTACTTTAATCGGCCGGGACCGAGATTGGTTGATTCGTTAGAAATTTTAGCAGAAATTCTCCATCCCGAAATCTTCGATTTTGGCTATCGGGGTAAGGGTTGGCAGCCATTTTTGTAAGTAGCCACAGCTAGCTAAAGCTTTATCTATACTAATTCTGAATTGCCTGCCATACAAATAAGGACACAACATTGTTGTGTCCTTACTTCGCCTTCATTTAACCAAATCTGACATCAATTGATGCAAAAACCGCTAGTCTTACTTCGCATCAGGAGGCATCAGCACCTTGTCAATTACGTGAATAACGCCGTTGCTAGCTTTGATATCAGCTTTCACAACATTAGCGCCGCCGACAGTAACTTTGCCTGCGCTAACTGCCACATTCAGCGAGGAGCCTTCCACACTTTTAACATCGCCGGATTTCAGGCTAGTAGATACAACCGAACCAGGAACAACGTGGTAAGCTAAAATCTTAGTAAGTTGGGCTTTGTTTTCCGGTTTGAGCAAATTCTCCACAGTTCCTTCTGGCAAAGCAGCAAATGCCGCGTCTGTCGGTGCAAAAACAGTGAAAGGGCCTTTTCTTTGTAAAGTTGCAACCAAGTCTGCTGCTCCCAAAGCCTTTGTCAGCGTCTTGAATTGAGGGTCGCCCGATGCAATACCAACAATATCCTTAGCAGCAGAAGTTGGTGCCGGTGAAGTGCCAGTTGGTGCCGGTGAAGCGCCAGTTGGTGCCGGTGAAGCAGCGGTTTTCACTTTTCCTGCAACTTGTGAAGTTTGAGTTGCATTAGCAACATTGGTGTTGGAGGTGATGTGAGCCCAAGCCGGGAAACCAATCAACGCGCTAGCGCCGATTACTCCTGCGAAACCTGTCAGTTGTTTCATCCAGCTAGGTAAATTTTGATTTTTCATTGCGCTTGCATTTCCTTAGGAGATAAAACAGTGAACATGAATTGTTATGTTAGCCAAATCTCGACAAAAGGCAAGGTTGCCAGAGGCTAAGGTAGAGAGAAAATTCTCTTGCATCCCCGATCGAACAAAACTTCCTTAATATAACGCAACCTAAAAAATCTGGCATCAACCGCTAAATCTGTAACTCAAAACCTCAATCACCGAACCAGTTTGGGGTAAGTCAGCAGATTTGATCGAAATCGTGTCATTATTCAATCGGCGCACCGGCGTACCATCCATCAGCGCCAAGAATTCATCTAGCGGCACTAAATCGCACGCAGCAGCATCGGCGGCTTGGGTTTTGAAATGTGTCGGAATCACCATCTTTGGTTTGAGAAGTTGCAAAGTTTGCTTCGCTTCCGCCGGAGTGTAAGCTTTCGGCCCGCCGCCCACGGGAATCAGCACTACATCGGGCCGCCCGATCAAGATTTGTTCTTCAATGCCGATCGGGCCAGCAACTCCGCCCAAGTGTAAAATCTTAACGCCCGCTTGCTGCCACAGCCAAGCCACATTGACCCCAAATCGCCTTCCTCCCTCACGGTCTTTTTGCGTCCGAATCCCTTGAATCCGCAGCCCGTTAGACCTGTAAGCCCCCGGTTCGTATAAAAGGCCGGGATTGCCCGCAAATCCGTCGATCGCCCCTTCATCAAGCAATCGGCTGCTAATCAGAATCAAATCTGTTGGCACTTTAGGAGAGCGATAACCTGCCGTACAGCCCAGGGGGCGAAAAGGATTCACCAGCACCCTCGCACCGCCTCCGGCGAACAAGAAGCAAGTGTGGCCCAACCACTGAATCGACAAAGAATCAGCAGTTTGAGCTTGATAGCTTTCCCATCCAGATGGCAAACCAGTGGCTAAAGCTGCTAGCAAACCCGTCTGTGCGTAACGTATTAATTGTCGCCGTTTCATAAAAAATACTCGGTAAGTGGGAAACTCAGTGGCTTTAGCCCTGAGAGGAAAACGACTCGGCGATTTCAATCGCCTTGAATCTTCACAATTAAAATGAGTAGCTGTACCCATCTTTATGGTGAATAGTTTTGCAGTATTTATGGCTGACTCCTTGCACCAATTCTGATGCCGAAATATTGAATGAGCCAGTCGATCTAACCGCAACCCGACCAATATAATCACCTATTTTTTTGCCACTGGTAACGATTGCTTTTACGATGTCACCAGTTTGAAAACCTTTGACAAACTTGTTTGTCGGAACGTACCGAGATGGGAAGCCAAATTTATCGGTACGGCACATTTGACGAGTCCCATGTCCAGTTGCTTTAATTAGCAATGGTGTACTCGTCACTACAGACAATGATTCAACTTGACCGACACAAGCAGCATCAAGCCAATGAGTTTTCGGTAGTTGCAGTCGAGTACGATTAAACTTCGTCAGTCCACCTGAACCAGTCAAGACGGGCAATCCAGTTTCTTTCAGTTGAGAGAACAGCACCCATCGAGTCGAATTCACAGCAGCAGCATCCTTGAGTGGACGTTTTGCCTGTGCAAGAATGTGCTTCAAGATGTCAGGTTTCTTTGATAAAAACTGCTTAACATCTTGAGTGCCTTTCTTCTGGTTACACTTCTCGCAAGCAAGGCAGAGATTAGAAATTCGATTGCTTCCACCTTTAGCTTTTGGATGAATGTGTTCAACTTGCAAAGGTACATTTTCAGTGTCGCAGTAAGAACACTTCCTGTTCCATTTAGCCAGTAGATATTCACGAACTTCGTAACCTTGTAGTTCGCCTTGTTGGTACTCAATGCCGGAAATTTCAGGATTTTCTAGTTGTTGTAGGTCAAATCTCACAAGCTCTTGAACGATCAAACTGATTGGTGCAAGTCTGCGTAATTTGTTAACCCAAGTTAGTGTGGTTTCTACCCGGTGCTGCAAGGATGGTGCTAACCATCCTTTTTGGCGGGTACGGTTTAAAAACCTTGCTGGCCGGTAACGAGTATGACGGCTTCGTCTCCCTCGACGCAGTGCGCGACGAGAATCAAGGCTTGCTTTAATGGATTGACCTCGATGGGTTAGTTCAGCGCCAAAAATTACTTTCTCACCTTCTAGTAAAGCGATGCCAGTAGTTTTAGAGCCTGGATCTAACTTAAGAATAATTGATTTGATAGTTGCTGTTACCACCTTTTTGAGAATGATTGTGAATGGGAATCTTTTGAAAATAGCCGCTTTATTGGCAGTTAACAACTTGCGAGCCATTGACGGCTTACAAGGCGTTAGTGGTTTTTTGTTCGTGTCGAGCACGAAAATAAAATTAGACATTGTTGTGTCTCTTCACTTGCGTGTAATGTTAGCTTCGCCAATGTTATAAGAGCTTTTTGAACCTGCAACACTGTCTCAGTGACTTTAAGACTGTTTAATTGCAGATGACAGAGCAGGGAACTAGCTTCGCATTCGCCTGGTGTCGTGACTCAAATAACGTAGATTTCGAGAATCTTAGGCTGGTCAGCATAGCTTGCAATTTCTTACAAGCTCAGTGGCTTTAGCCCTGAGTTACTGACCTTGTGGTTGGGGTTGTCGGGTGTTGGTCGTTTGTTGTTATACCACAAAACACCGTCAGTCGATTTTAGATTTTAGATTTTAGATTTACTTGCAGCATTGAATCTAGAATCTCGAACAGGAATCTAAAATTTGGGGTTCACCACGACAGGAGTGGGGGGCTTGTATCCTTTTTGGGGCGGTTCAGGTGCGAAAATGTTTACCCTACTCTCACCGTAAGGTGCTAGAAGAGCGAACCCTACAAATTCGGAGAAATTCAACTAAAGTCTTTCTAAGAAATTTCGTAATAATTGCTTTCCTGCAGTCGTCAAAATACTTTCCGGGTGAAACTGTACACCTTCAATGTGCGGATATTCCCGATGCCGCACGCCCATAATAGTTCCGTCTTCAACCCAAGCCGTAATTTCCAAAACTTCTGGACAACTCTGCTTTTCAATTACCAAACTGTGATAGCGAGTTGCAATCATCGGCGATTCCACGCCCTGAAAAACTCCAACTCCTGTGTGTTCTACCTGAGAAGTTTTGCCGTGCATCAACAGGGGTGCAGAAACAATTTTGCCGCCGAATACTTGACCGATACTTTGATGTCCGAGGCACACTCCTAAAATTGGCAGAGTCGGCCCCAATTCTTTGATTAATTCCAGAGAAATTCCCGCATCTTCCGGCCGCCCCGGGCCTGGAGAAATCACCACTGCCGCAGGCTGTAATTGGCGAATTTCTGCTAAGGAAATTTGGTCGTTGCGGTAGACTTGCACTTCGCTGGCTACCGGCAACTCAGCACCGAGTTCTCCTAGATACTGTACCAAATTGTATGTAAAACTGTCGTAGTTATCGATTACTATAATCACGGGTTAAGTTGGATTTTAGGTTTTAGATTTTAGATTTTAGATTGACTCGCTGCCTGAAAGCAAGGGTTTTAAGATTTTAGATAGATGCCCAAGATAAAAATAGCTGCAATATAGACGAATAAAACTAAAAACCTCCCATTGGTCATCTAAAACCTAAAATTTGCTGAACCCAATAAGTTACTGACGGGCGATCGCAATTTGAATGACGACCCACAAAGGAGGAAGCAGAAGTGCAGCACCGACGATCGTAGCAGCCATTGCCGATACCAGAACCGCTCCGGCACCGCAATCTTTGGCAATTTTGGCTAGTTCGTGGTAAGATTGCCCGACTGTCAAGTCTACCACCGATTCGATCGCCGTATTCAACAGTTCCATTGCTAAAACTATGCCAATGGTGACACCTATCACAGATATTTCTACAGGTTGGAGTTGCAAAAATAGCGCGAGTCCGATCGCCAATGTTCCTATAACAGTGTGAATCCGAAAATTGCGCTGAGTTTCAAAAGCATAACTCAGACCACCCCAAGCGTATCTAAAACTCGTAGCTAAGCTAGATGCGATTTTCCAGGACAGATCTCGGTTGTATTTCAAGGCTTTTTTAGACTCGTGGACTGTCTGGCTAGAAGAGTCTTGAGGCATGGGCAGAAACTGTGCGATTTGTGATGAAATTGAGGGTCTATCTAGTGTCATAAAGAACCAACTTTAATTTACAGAGATGAAGGAAAGCTAAACTTTTCAAATTAACTACATCAAGTCTAGGTAACTTTTCTAAGTTTTTACTAAAGTTTTGGTTTAATTTCAGAAAGTTATGTTGGGCTTGACATGATTTGTTAAGTAACCATCAACTTCAGTTATGCTGTTTGGATCGTGAGACCGATCGCCCGCAGCAATGTTTCTTGTCGATCGAGCATTTGAGTCAGACTTTCTTCATCCGGGTGATCCCAGCCCAAAAGATGCAGAAAACCGTGGGCTGCCAGCCAAGCTAGTTCGGTTTTCAGGGGATGTCCTTGCTGCTGGGCTTGTCGGTTAGCTGTATCGATCGAGATGACGATATCACCCAAGTATAGGGGTTCAGATGACTGCATTTCCTCTAGCTGAGGACAGTCTACCTCTAAAGATGCGAAAGCTAGTACATCGGTCGATCGATCGAGCTGGCGGTACTGCAGGTTGAGGGCTTGCATCTCCGTATCGGCGGTTAAACGCAGACTGACTTCGTAGCCGGGGGCCACTGGCACATCCGCCTCCTGGTTTTCCAGCCACACGCTAAACCAATTTTCCCAGGTTTCGGCTGAAATCTCCCCGCTGGCTGCACTCTCAGCGAGGTTGGAAGCGTCGGCTGACTCCTGGGCGAGCCCGTAACAGTCTTCGACGTTCACCTCGATTAACATTTTTTTGCTCTCCTGTCAAGGGATATATTCAATTTTTTGACAAATTCCAATTGCGCGATCGAACGGCAGGGGATTTTGCTGTTGCTGGCAAGATACAGTAATCTGTTAGAGATTGCAACAGGCAGGCAGAACAATCAGCTTAACTCTCGATTAAGAAAGATGAAAAACATCAGCAGAAATTAGAGGCTGATTGTTGGAATCCCCGATTAAGAATTGAAATAGCGATCGAGAAAAGCCAAACCGACGAGTACGCCTAAAAGTCCGATCGCTGTCAAGGCAAAATGAAACAGAGAAGTCGCCCGCTTGCGAACCATGTTCCGCATCGCCAGCTTGACATAACTCGGTGGAGGTGCAGTGTTTGTCGGTGCTGTCGGGGTTTCGGCGGACTCTTCTGATGCGGGAATTGCTGAGGGAGGTTGACTCATAGTCGTTAGTTTAGAAGGTTAACAGAGGGACTGTTGAGGACAGACTCGTCCCGATGTTAACAAATATGTAACGTTTTGTGTAGGATTTTTTAGCTTTTCGATCGCCCCGATCCCATTAAAGGGGGATTATACCAACAGATTAATGTGCGATCGCCCTGATAATCAATTCGATATTTTATTTTCCTCTTCAGATACACAAGCATAAATTAAATTCCCGATCCGTGTTCCTGTGCGCTTTAACAAAAATTTTTAAATTGTCAAGTCGCACAATCAAGCGACACTCATTTGAGTTAACTCAAATGAGTGTCACCAGAAAAAGCGACTGTTAACCAACCGCGACGGGCAGTTATTCATAGATATAGCCACGGAAAAACAGAAACAAAATTTTCCAGGTAAAGACTAGCCCAAAAAGTTAAATTACTCTGAAAACAACATGGAAATTTCCACCTTTGAACTCCTCGCAAAGCCGATCGCACCTGTGGACGGCCTCCCTGCAGACGTCCTGCCAGTGGCTCGTCGAATCGTTCAGGGATACTTTCTCAACATCTCCAATCTCGAATCGTTCACCGTGGCATATCGGATTCAGTTTACCATCAGCAAACCCGTGGGAGGAGATCCTAATAGAATAATCACCTTGGGTCTCAACAGGAACGTTGGCTTATTTATTGATATTGCAGGCGCCAACAACGAGATATTGCTGACTCAGAACGGGGAGGTATATAGCGCATCTTTCAGAATACCCGCTCGCCAAACAGCATCTGTTGAATTGTTGCCTCAAGTGCTAAACGTTCTGGGTACAAGTATGTTGGAAGTGCGCGGATTTGTCTCACTATTTCGGCGCCAAATATTGCCTCGACCCCTCCCACCTGTCAAGGTATTATTGAATCCCGAAATTCGCGGTACTTTCTTGCCGAATGGTTTCCCATCAGTACCTAATCGTTCACCAGACTTCGATCAAATCAATTACAGTTTAGCGATCGCCAGTGGAAAAGCCTTCAACGAAATTCCTGCTGAAACACGCCGACAAATCAGCATCAGACCAATCTTTCAGCCGCTTTTGGAAGAGTTAAGCAACGGTACTTTGGACTTGGCTAGTTTGGAAACAGACAATCCAGAAAAAGCTAGAATGCTAGTGCAACTGCTAGCCGAAGTCGATGCCAGTGATGTCAATTTAGATGACCTAAATACACTGATGGAAAAATTAGATATTCCTGTCAGAATGTCTAGCAACTAGAACTGTTAAAGGGTAAGTAACTGTAGGGTGGGCAATGCCCACCTTACGTTTACTTAGGTTTAATTACGCCCAATTCTACACTCACGGATCTTTATTCAAATGTCGAACTTATTTAAATTTCAGCCTGTTTCTTTTAGTTGGGTAGCTGTTCATCCGCAGCCAAAAGGCGTTGTTCAATTTATTGGTGGAACTTTTTTTGGTAGTTTGCCAACTTTGTTTTATCGATATTTTTTACAGCAGTTGTTTGAAGAAGGTTATACCGTAATTGCTTTGCCGTTTAGATTTACTTTTCGTCACTGGCCGATCGCTATTGGGTTATTAAAAGAGCAGCAGATACTGAGAACAGAACTGACCAAAATTGCTCAAAGATTAGGCTATGAAAGCGAAATTTATCAAGAACCATCGAGTTATTTTTGGGTTGGTCACAGTCTGGGATGCAAGTACATTGCTCTTTTAGAATTTTTAAGCGACGATCGATATCCAAATATTGTGGAGAAATTCTGCGATCGCCCTGACTACGAACGGATTCAAAGGTTAATCGAAAATCTGGGCATCGACAGACCTTCAATTAAAGGCCAGCCGTCCTTATTAATTGCTCCTGATATCAGCAATACAGAGAGCGCTATTCCAGTGCGATCGCTAGCAAAACTGTTAGACAAATTCCGCTTAGGGGTGCTACCAACCAGAGAACAAACTCAATGCTTTATTGCTAATAGTTCTCTGTTTAATTTGACGGCAATAATTTCTTTCGAGCGAGATGATATTGCTGGTTCTACCAATGATATCAAAAAAAGTCCAGAACAACAAAAAAACAGCGATGTACTTTGGCTCATACAACAGCTAAGTAATAGAAAATTGCCTTTATTGAGCGAGGAAATAGATGGCAAACATTTAGAGCCGATTGGCATCAAAATCGGTTATTATATAGTTGACCTCAATCCTTGGGATAAATTCATCAAACCTCTGAAAAGCCGATTCCTGGAATATTGGTCTGTTCATTTTTTGGATGCTTTGAAAAAGCGGTTAGGCCCTTAACTATCGGTTGTTATTTGCGATCGCCCTCTCAATCCTCTCTCCTCCAACAGAGAATCGGCCCAAACAGCATCAGTTTCGGACAGCGCAGGGAGTAACTCAGCCGTATAATCGAGGGTAATGTCATAGGCGGCGCGATCGTACACTGTATTCAGCAACGCCTGTAAATCCACAATAGGCTCGACATCGCCTGCACCCAAAGGCAAAGGAAAACAGGGAATCGCATCTGGTATATTAAATAAGTATAAATCTGCAAAAGGTCTTTGATTGCCCCGACTCACCAAAATCCGATAATGGGCTGCAATATCATTGTCCAAAACCGGGAGAGGTTGCCAACCCCGCAATAAGTCAATCTCCACGAAATGAGTGCGACTTCCGAATATGTTATCCCGCTTTTCCTCATACATTTCGCGCCCTTTTCCCGGACGTTTATTAGCAGGTGAAAGCACCTCAATCACCGTCACAACTTCCTTAGTGGCCATATCTATCACCTCCAAATATCCTTCTCTCACCTCCTCAGACATCGCTAATCTGATTTTCAAAGGCGCGGTAGTTCGTGTAGCGACAGCCACATTCGATGTAATTGGATTTCTGGGAATGGGATTGCGCTGGATAGAAACATCGGGAATTCCGACTAACAGAGATTGTTCCCCCTTGATTTCATAAATTCGCTTTTCAATCGCCACTCGATATTTGGGTATCAGTTGTGGAACCAAAGCATCTGCGATCGCCACTATCAACCTATTATGTACTTCTGGCCAAAAGTCAGGACTTTCTAAATAAGGATTCATCCCTGGAAACGGATTAGGCATTGATTTAACTCCTGTTGATTTACCTACTTAGGACTTATGCACGGGTGGCCAGAAACCGGGTTTTGGCCCAGAAGACGCGTTATAGCCCGCAAAAACCGCAAAAAACCCGGTTATGAAGGTTTTGATGCGTCCAGGACTACTACTTCTATTATCACCTTAACTCTCTTTCCCGAAGCAGAGAATCGGCCCAAACAGCATCGGTTTCCGACAACGGGGGAACTGGTGCGGCGGTGTAATCTATTCTAAAGTCATAGGCGGCGCGATCGTAAACCCCATTTAATAACCCTTGTAAATCTACAATTGGTTCCGCATCACTCGCTCGCAAAGGCAAGGGAAACTGAGGAATCATATCGGGTAAATTGAAAAGATACAAATCTGCCAAAGGCCTTTGATTTCCCCGACTCACTAAAATTCGATAACTTGCCTCAATATCGTTATCAAAAACTAACATGGGTTGGTAACTTCGCAACAAGTCAATTTCAACCAGATGAGTGCGACTACCAAACACCCTTTCTCGCTTTGCTTCATACATTTCTCGCCCTTTGCCAGGGCGCTTATTGGCTGGTGACAGCACTTCAATCACGGTCACAACTTCCCTAGTTGCTGTATCTCGTACCTCTAAATATGCTTCCCTAAATTCCACAGGTACTGGCAGTCTTACTTTCAAAGCTGTCACAGGCAGTGGGGCAACTGCAACATTAGAAGAAGTAGGGTTGGTTGGACTAGGAGAACGCTGCACAGTGACATCAGGAATCCCCACTAATAGGGAATTGTCCCCGCTAAGCTCATAAACTCTTTTTTCAATATCGACGATATATTTTGGCAGCAACTGCGGCACTAATGATTCAAAAATGCTACTAATTAGCAAGTGATGTACTTGAGGCCAAAAATCAGGACTTTCTAAATAAGGATTCATCCCTGGAAACGGATTAGGCATTAATCTAGCTCCTGTTAATTTACCTACTTCTATTATCCCCTTAACGCTCTGTCCCGCAAGAGAGAATCTGCCCAAACAGCATCCGTTTCTGACAGCGGGGGCACTGCATCGGCTGTGTAATCAATTTCAAAATCATAACCTGCGCGATCGTATACTTGATTAATCAGCGCCTGTAAATCCAGAACAGGCTCTACATCTTCTGGACGCAAAGGCAAGGGAAATGCAGGAATTGTATCGGGAAGGTTAAATAAGTATAAATCTGCGATCGGGCGTTGATTGCTGCGGCTGACTAAAACGCGGCAGTCGCTTTTATGGGAATGTCCGAAAACTGGCAAAGGTTCCCCACCCCGCAACAAGTCTATTTCGACTAAATGGGTACTGCTATCAAATATTTTATTTCGCTTATTGTCATACTTTTCTCGACCTTCCCCCCGGCGTTTATTTGCAGGGGAAAGCACTTCAAGAACCGTGACAACTTCCTTGGTTGCCATATCGATTACTTCTAAATATCCTTCCCTAAATTCTTCCGACACTGGGATTCTCACTTTTAAAGGCTGCACAGTTCGGGAAGCGACGGCGACAGCATTAGATGCGATCGCACTTGCGGGACGGCGTTTCTGTTGGAGAGAGACATCAGGAATCGCTACTAATAGAGAATTTTCACCTTTGATTTCGTAAATTCGCTTTTCAATAGCGACGCGGTATTTCGGGCGCAATTGCGGAGTTAACGACTCCTTAATCACACTAATCAGTAAATGATGGACTTCTGGCCAAAAATCAGGATGTTCTAAATAAGGATTCATCCCCGGAAACGGATTACTCATTAATTTAACTCCTGTTAATTTACATGATTCTACTATTTTAGCCGCTGGATTAGAAAAACGCAGACAATATCAAACTATCATCTGCGTTAATCCGCGTGCATCTGCGGTTAAAATTCCCTAAAAATTCCCATAACTGCTAATAGCGGCCTGCAACCTCCCAATCACTTCATCAACCGAAATCGCCCCCAACTCCCCAGAAGCCCGAGTCCGAATATTCAAACTATTCGCCTCAACCTCCTTCGCACCCACAACACCCATCACCGGAATTTTATCCTTCTCAGCATTGCGAATTAACTTGCCCAAACGCTCGCTATCCTCATCAGCTTCAGCGCGAATATTGAGCGCCTTCATCTTCGCCGCCACTTCCTTCGCAAACGGCAAAAACTCCGCGCTGACAGGCAACAACCGCACCTGAATCGGCGCTAACCACAGCGGAAAATCCCCCGCATACTGCTCGATCAAAATCCCGATCAAACGTTCCAAAGAACCGAAAGGAGCGCGGTGAATCATCACCGGACGCTTGCGAGTGCCGTCTTCAGCGACGTATTCCAAATCAAAACGTTCTGGCAAATTGTAATCTACCTGAACAGTTCCTAATTGCCATTCTCTATCCAAAACATCTTGGAAAATGAAATCGAGTTTCGGCCCGTAAAAAGCCGCTTCCCCAATTCCCTCAAAATAATTCATTCCCAAAGTTTCCACCGCGCGGCGGATTGCACCTTGAGCCTTTTCCCAAGCTTCATCGGAACCGATGTATTTCTCTAAATTGTTTGGATCGCGGAAACTCAAACGCGCCTTAAAGTTTTTCAGTTGCAGACTCTTGAATACTGACAGAATTAAATCCACCACATTCAAGAATTCAGCATCCAACTGTTCCGGCGTGACAAATAAGTGGGAATCATCCACCGTAAAGCCGCGCACCCGCGTTAAACCGCCCAATTCTCCCGATTGTTCGTAGCGGTAAACTGTGCCGAATTCCGCCAAGCGCATCGGCAATTCTCGATAGGAACGCAATTCGCTTTTGTAAATTTGAATGTGAAAAGGGCAATTCATGGGTTTCATCACAAAACCCTGTTCGTTTGCTGCCGCTTCCTCATCCTCCGCCATCAGCGGAAACATATCTTCTTTGTATTTCTGCCAGTGTCCAGAAATTTTGAACAAATCGACTCTGGCAATGTGCGGAGTCACAACTTGCAAATAACCGCGCTTGATTTGTTCTTGTTTCAAGTAATCTTCTAAAATACTTCTCAAAACAGTGCCTTTCGGCGTCCACAAAGGCAAACCTGGCCCAACTGGATCGGCAAAGATAAACAAGCCTAATTCTTTGCCTAATTTGCGGTGATCGCGCCTTAATGCTTCTTCTTTGCGGTGTTTGTATGCTGCTAATTGTTCGGGAGTTTCCCAAGCAGTGCCGTAAATGCGCTGTAACTGAGCTTTGGTTTCATCGCCGCGCCAGTACGCGCCTGCTAGGCTTTCTAGCTCGATCGCCTTTGGATTCAACTCACTGGTATTTTCTAAGTGAGGCCCCGCGCACAAATCCCACCATTCCTCGCCCACATGGTAAAGAGTAATCGGTTCGATCAAACCTTCTAAAATTTCTAATTTGTAAGGTTCGTTAATCTCCTTAATTCTGCGTTCCGCTTCCTCGCGGCTGACTTCTTCGCGAATTACAGGCAATTTACGGTTGATGATTTTGATCATCTCTTTTTTAATGGCTTTTAAATCCTGTTCCGTAAAAGGTTCGGGAGTGTCAAAGTCATAATAGAAACCGTTTTCAATCCAAGGGCCAATGGTCACTTGCGCCTTGGGAAATAACTTCTGCACCGCCATCGCCATAACGTGGGAGGTGGTGTGGCGAATTTTTTTTAGTGCCTCCGACTCACTCGTGCGGGGCAACTCAATCTTAACGGACTCTTCTGGAGCGGACATGGATTCTGAGCTAGACATCGGCTGAATTAGCAATTAATTTAGTTGCAGTTGCTTCTATCTTACTCAGATTGCGACAGCAAGCGCCGACTTCCGGCTGGGGGACACTCCGGGAAATTAGGTCATTCTGGGCATTGGGCATTGGGCAAACAGGGCATTGGGCATTGGCCCGCGCAGGGCATTGGGCATTGGGCATTGGGCATAGTTTTTTTCTTCCTTCTTTTTTCTTTCTTTCATCCGTTACATCCGAAGAAAGCGAATCCGTTGCCGAACTTCCTTCTGCTATGAGCTATTGCTAGCGAGTCTGAGCGGATATTGCAGAATTTGGGGATTTTGACTCAAAAATCGCTGCTGGCACAGTTAAATTTATTCACACCCACCTGCTAATTGTTGTTAAATTATTGAATTTTTGTTAGAAATATGTTACAATTTGTTAAGCTAGTCTAAGACTATAATAGATAAATAACCCAATTTTGATCCATGCTTAATTCCAATTTGCCCGAGCCAGAATTGCTCAAAGCGTTACTGGAACCGCTGTTAGAGGATTTCAATTACTGGTTCGACCGATCGGCAAAGCTCTTAGAAACTGAAGAAATTCCCTTTCTCAGCGACGAAGATCAATCTGACTTGCTGGCGCGAGTAAAACAGGCTCAGCAAGAAGTAGGCGCGGCTACAGCTCTATTTCAAGCAACCGGAGGTCAAGTTGGGATCGAAACCACAGCACTGATGCCGTGGCACAGACTGCTCGCCGAATGCTGGCAAGTATCGGCGCGCTTTCGCTCATTGCAGTCAGCTCCCCCTGGAAAATAAGGAAGCGAGTTCAAGTTAAACTTGCAGTCAAATCCCCAATCTTGGGAAATGTGGCGGCCCACTTGACAACCTCAAACAGATTTCCAGTTAATAAGTTATCAAAAAATTGGGTTTAAAACCCCGTCCTTTTAGGAAGGCTTTATTTCCAAAAAGTTCTAAAAGTTTCCCAAATAGTACCCTATACTACAAAGAGATACAGGTAGAATAACCGCGAGCATCGAATGGATAACCAACCCCAAAATGACTGGCTAGGAAAGAATAATGTCTCGTGGGTGGCGAAAACCACAAAAACATAGCTAGGGTAGCCATCGCGCACCCATACCAGAAAACTCAAAATCTTAGTAGTTAGATGTACCGTAGGGCATACGGGAACAAAGGGAATGAGCCCTTAACGCTTGGGGAGACAAGCCCTCTGGGACTATTCAAATTAGGCTCGAAGCTTCGTTCAATTGGACGGGTTTTTGGTTTAAATATTGCCGAAGGGATGAATAGTTTAAAGGTATGTCAGTGAACCAAGAATCCCCGCGTTTACGGCCGGGAGTGTCAATACTTGCTGAAACACTTTTGTAAATTGCTGTGTGGCTGTTTAGCCCGGAGGAGAAGATAATGTTGCACCTGCTTTATATTTTAGCTTTTACCGTTCTTGCCTTTCTGGCAGTCGGTAACTTAATCCGCAGTCTAGTCACCGTTGGTATGGAGTCCCAGCGCCCTCAACAGTTCAGGGCAAATAATCCCTACGCATCCTATCCTCGCTCTCAATCTGTACCGCATCCAGAACTTTTAGACGAACACGGAAATGTTGTCAATGAGCCGCTGTTAGTGATGCGTTCGCTGACTGTCCAAGACGCCCGCGAACAATTAGATGCTCTCTACAAATCATCTCCGGGTGGCAGCGACGAAGGGGGCGAACTAGCCTGATACAACCACAGCCGCAGCATTTATACTCAGGCGCGATGCCTCAAAAAAATATAGGACTTACACGCTAGGTGTCCGAAGCCCGGTTTATTCATAGATTGTGGGTAAAAACCGGGTTTCTTGGGATCAGTCGTCAAAATAATTGGTCGTTAGTTTTTAACTAATGGCTAATTATTTGCGCTTTTTTAAAGTTTAATTACCGATTAACCAGATCGATCGCCAAAAAGCGATAATTATGGCACTGATATCCAAGAGCGAGGATAGTTTGACACTCAAGTACAGGGAAACTAGGAATCGGGGCGGGCACGGCGGAGCGAATTTGGGCGAACACCGGGGTACCCCAGGAGAGCGAAACCGATTTCTTTGTACTTTACTTACCAAGTGCTGTAAATCTATCAGATACTGAAGAAGGATCGCTCTAAATCTCCTATCGATCCTGTTTTGTCATCGGCAAAAATGCACGTTTAAGGCTAGATGATCGTCCCTATTTCGCTACTGGCAGAACTTCTGCAAGCTTTGCCCCAACTGCGGGCACAAATTTATTTCAAATCTTCCATGACAGCCCTGTCTCACGCTATGGAAGACTTAGTTTTGGCGGGTTCCGACGACGAACCGCTAGTGATTGCAAGCTTTCAGCGAGAGCGCTTCTACCGCCAGGAAGCTCACCGCTACCGGCGAATTGCCTCACGATCCTCTCAGGTATATGTGCTGGCAGCACCGGAAACTGAGTTTAAAAATTCTTCGGAGTGTCACGAAACTGTGGCGTTTGCACCGGAGGACGGATTAAGTAAAGAGTGGCACTTAGTGGTACTGGGGGAACACTACTCAACTTGCCTGATTTGTCAAGAAAAAATTGTGCCGATCGAAAATCAGGACGAGCGCGGGCCGCTGGTGATGGATCAAGCTCGCAGATTTGAAGGAATTTGGACGTTCGATCGCGAGGTAAGCTCCAAAGCGGCCGCATTGTTGCTCGATAGAATTGTCAATTATCGCCCGGAATTGGCCGAAAAGATCGATCGAGCCCGAACTACTTACAAGCTCAAAACACCGAAAAAAACGAGGAAATCCGCCACTGCCAAAGCCGCCAAACCCGACAAAAGTACGGCAAAAAGCTCAAAAATTCCCAATCCCAAATTGAGCGATGCTTTTACCGAACGCTTAGTCACCTACTTGCAAGCAGGCCAGCACAAACTGCTCAAAGCATACGCCGCCATCGCCGCCCAGGAACGCAAAGAACGCCTGGTAAACTTAATTACAACGGCAATGCGGCAGTCTCTCAACCCACAAGAAATCGTCGAAGTTGCAGTTCAAGAACTCGGCACTGCCCTGTCAGCAAGCCGATGTTTGATTTATCGGTGCAAGACAGCAGATATTGCGGTCAAAATCGATCGCGAGTTTTTGGCTCCCGGCGCTAGTTCCATGCTGGATCAGACTTGGCTGTTGCAGGAAAATCAAATATGGGGCGACGCGGTGGCGCGGCAAGAGCGAGTTTACATCCAAGACACATCACAACACCCGCTGATTGTCAATACAAAATTCCTGGAAAAAACTGTAAAAAATTGGCAAATTGTCTCTTGGTTAATGGTGCCAGTGCTTTATCAGGGGCGGGTTTTGGGAATGGTGGAAATGCACCAGTGTCGATCGACTTTACCTTGGGAAGAAGACGAAATTGCTTTAGTAGAGGCGATAGCCACCCAACTCGGAGCAGCCTTAATTCAAGCAGAAACCTACGCTCATTTAGAAGAACTCAACCAACAATTAGAAGCATTAGACCGCACTCGCAGCAATCTAATTGCCATCACCGGACACGAACTCCGCACTCCGCTTTCTACGATTCAAGTTTGTTTGGAAAGTTTGAACTCCGAACCAGATATGCCCCCAGAATTGCGGCAAATCATGTTAGAAACTGCCCTGGGCGATGCCGATAGAATGCGGAAACTCGTGCAGGATTTCTTAACTCTTTCTCACTTAGAAAGCGGGCGAGTTCAATGGAATGTAGAATCGCTGACGCTGCAAGAATGCGTTGAGTTGGCCCTCAGCAGCGTGCGATCGCGTTGCGGACTCGATCGACAGTTACCGGAAATTATCGCCGAAGTGTCCGCAGAATTGCCTTTAGTGCAAGCTGACGGAGAGTGGTTGGTGGAGGTGCTCTCCAAACTGCTAGACAACGCTTGCAAATTCACCACACCTCAAGGAAGCGTGACCATAAGAGCGAAATGCAACGGTTCTCAGATGGTGGAAGTGCTTGTAGCCGATACGGGGAGAGGAATAGAGGCGAACAGTTTAAAAGTAGTGTTCGATCGATTTTATCAAGAAGAAGGAGCTTTGCGCCGCAGCACCGGCGGTACCGGTTTGGGATTGGCAATTTGCAAACAGATTGTTGCCGGCTGGGGCGGTAAAATTTGGGTAGATTCCGCAGGAAAAGACCGAGGAAGTGAATTTCACTTTACTATTCCCACTGTTTAGACTCAATCAAGAAACTTTGACTGCTTTGAGCCAAATTCCGCGTGGCTATGACCCTAATTGGTTTTTGACTTAGGGTTGCGCGGTAAATTGTGCGATCGTGTGTGGGGGGAAATTGGGGGAATATGCGATTATTCGGGTGCCCACAAGCACCCGAATAATTGCTGTTTTTTTTTGATTATTTTATTGGAATTCGTGCAGCCTAATTTGGTTTTCTAACTTTGGTGAAAATTACCAATTATCAATTATTAATTACTAATTATCAATTATCAGAAAAGATCGATCGCCAAAAAACTGTTAACTTTCCTTACAATTTCTACAGCCGTGTCGCCTCATGATGATACGATGCCGTAAAAATCCTTTGGATATGTTTATGGCAGAAGAACTCACTGGACAACCCCCTCTTTTCGGCGGCAGCACAGGCGGCTTGCTGACCAAGGCGCTAGTTGAAGAGAAGTACGCGATCACTTGGACTAGCCCCAAGGAACAGGTGTTTGAAATGCCTACAGGTGGCGCTGCAATTATGCGTCAAGGCGACAACCTGCTGTATCTGCCCCGCAAGGAGCAGTGCATCGCTTTGGGCGGCCAGCAACTGCGGGCTAAATTCAAAATCTCGAACTACAAAATTTACCGCGTGTTTCCCGACGGTTCTACTGAGTACCTGCATCCCAAAGATGGCGTGTTCCCTGAAAAGGTGAACGAAGGTCGTCCCTACAACGGTAAGATTGACCGCAATATTGGCAGCAATCCCAATCCGGCTAAGCTGAAGTTCAGCGGTAAGAAGACTTTCGACCCTTAGACGATGAGTTCATGGCTGAGCAAAACATAGGTAATCTTCCCTGTAAGGCTCAGCTTGTAAACTTGTTTTTGCAGTAGTATTCTGGCGCGGGAGGCTAAGCCCGCAGCGCCAAAATACTACTGCAAACTTCAAATATAATTAAAAGTTAATCGTTAAATTAAATAATGAATGTCGCAATCAGGCGAGCGCAGCCTTCTGATATCGATGTTTGCGCTGGCATTACTTATGAAGCTTTTAAATGTATTTCCGATCGCCATCAATTCCCTACAGATTTTCCGACGCTGGAGTTTTCAACTGAAATTATTGGTCTTCTGATCGAAAGTCCGGTATTTTTTGGCATAGTAGCCGAGAGCTCCGGTGCGGTTGTCGGCTGCGGGTTTATGGACGAACGCAGCCCGATTCGCGGTATCGGGCCCGTCAGTGTCGATCGAACTTTTCAGGGCCGCGGCACGGGGCGGGAAATCATGAAAGCTTTGCTGGAACGCGGACAGGACGCTGTGGGCATCCGTTTGGTTCAGGAATCTTTTAATATGGCGTCGCTGTCGCTGTACGCTTCTTTGGGTTTTGAGGTGAAAGAACCTTTCGTGTTAATGGAAGGGAAGTTTCGCAGCCAGCCTCCGCATGGGTTTGAGGTGCGGCGGCTGGCTAGTGAGGATGTGGGTGAATGTGCGGCTTTGTGCAAGAAATTATACAGGTGCGATCGAACTAGCGATATTGAGTACGCCCTGAATTTCTTTTCTCCTTGGGTTGCTTGCAAACAAGGTCGGATTGTGGCTTATACTTGTGCGGTGTCGGCTTTGAGCCACAGCGTCGCAGAAACTGAGGCGGATATGCAGGCTTTACTGTTGGGGGCGGCGGCGTCGAACTCCGAAGCACAGGTTTCTTTCCACTTGCCGGTGCGTTACGCAAGTTTGTTTCGCTGGTGTTTGCAAGAGGGGCTGCGCGCGCTCAAACCGATGGCGGTGATGGCACTTGGCGAGTACCAGCAGCCTCATGGCTGTTGCTTTCCGTCTTTTGTTTATTGAACCCAAGACGGTTAGGACGCTTTTAATCGCTGAAATTATTGCCAGGATTCCATTTTCCTTCTTCTTTCTTCCTTCTTCCTTCTTCCTCCTTCCTTCTTCCTTCTTCCTTCTTCCTTCTTCCTTCTTCCCTCTTCCTCCTTCCTTCTTCCTTCTTCCTTCTTCCTCCTTCCTTCTTCCTTCTTCCTTCTTCCTTCTTCCTTCTGATATATATGATATTTCCCGATTTCTCACAATTTTCGGAACTGGCGAAACAAGGCAATTTTGTACCCGTGTATCAAGAATGGGTTGCTGATCTGGATACGCCGGTGTCTGCGTGGTATCGGGTTTGTGCGGGTCAACCTTACAGTTTTCTGCTGGAGTCGGTGGAAGGTGGGGAAAAACTTGGGCGTTATAGTTTCTTAGGGTGCGATCCGTTGTGGATTTTGGAGGCAAGGGGATCTCGCACAACTCAAGTTTACCGTGACGGTTCCGAAAAAGTATTTACGGGCGATCCGTTTGTAGCTTTAACTGAATGTTTGGAGTCTTATCAACCGGTGAAATTGCCGCAGTTGCCGCCGGGAATTGGCGGGCTATTCGGTTTTTGGGGTTACGAGTTAATTAAGTGGATAGAACCGCGAGTTCCAGTGCATCCAGCAAGCGAGAATGATTTGCCAGATGGCTTGTGGATGCAGGTGGATAATTTGCTGATTTTCGACCAGGTGAAGCGGAAAATTTGGGTCGTCGCCTATGCGGATTTGCGGGAGGTTGGCGTTGATTTGGCCCAGGCTTATCAGCAAGCGTGCGATCGCGTTGGCAAGTTAGTTCAGAAGCTGCAATCGCCGCTTTCCCGGCAATCTACTCTGATAGAATGGACACCTCCCAATAACGGGCAAGATGCCCGTTCCACAACCGGAAATACAGAATTGGCTTACACTAGCAATATTACCCGTGAAAAGTATTGTGCCAATGTCTTAAAGGCTAAGGACTATATAAAAGCCGGAGATATTTTTCAAGTAGTTATTTCGCAGCGACTAGAGGCTGAATACAGTGGCGATTCTTTTGCACTTTACCGATCTTTGCGTCTGATAAATCCTTCTCCGTACATGGCTTATTTTCATTTCGGAGATTGGCAGATTATCGGTTCGAGTCCCGAAATTATGGTGAAGGCGGAAAATACTGCTGATGGCAAAAAGATAGCAACTTTGCGACCAATCGCCGGCACTCGCCGCCGGGGTAAAACTCCTCAAGAAGATGATGCTTTGGCTGCTGAATTGCTGCAAGATCCGAAGGAAATTGCGGAGCACGTCATGTTAGTTGATTTGGGCAGGAACGATTTAGGAAGAGTTTGCCGAAACGGTACTGTAAAAGTTGACGAATTAATGGAAATTGAGCGTTATTCTCACGTCATGCACATTGTGAGCAATGTGGTGGGAGAATTGGCTGAGGATAAGACTGCTTGGGATTTGTTGAAAGCTGGTTTTCCTGCGGGTACGGTTAGCGGTGCTCCGAAGATTCGGGCGATGGAGATTGTGCACGAGTTGGAAGGTTGCCGCCGGGGGCCGTATTCTGGGGTTTACGGGTATTATGATTTTGAGGGACAATTGAATAGTGCGATCGCCATTCGGACTATGGTTGTTCGTTCTTTAGGCGGTGACAAACATTCGGTTTCTGTGCAAGCAGGTGCTGGTTTGGTGGCTGATTCTAACCCGGATATGGAGTACGAAGAAACGCTCAATAAAGCCAGGGGAATGTTGGAAGCAATTCGCTGTTTGAAATAGCGAGGCGGAGCCTCTGGATATGTGTTACCAGGCTCTGCCTGGTAACAAGAAACGGCCAGAAACAGCAGTAATTATTGCATTATTGTCCAATTGATCTAAGCCCCTAATATTCGAGCGACCGAAACTGCAACATCAGGAAAAGCCAGCCGATTAATATTACCCTGAGTCCGAGTTTCTCTCGATTGATATCCTTCATTGGTAGGCTCTCGAAATAGTATTAATTCCATAGTTCGCAAATTGACAACCCAATACTCAGAAATGCCGGCTTCCGCGTAAATCTTGCTCTTGATTCCCAAGTCTTTGCTCAGAGTATGATCCGAGTATTCTATCAGCCAAAAGATGTTTTCTGGATAGGGATGATGTTCTCGGTAATCTTGTCCCAAACGTTGAATTACAGCGATATCGGGTTGTGGCTCGGAGTTGCTTGGCGGCAAGATAATTGGTTTACCTTGGCGGATTTTAGCCCGATCGCCCAGCAAATAAATTAGGTACTCTCCAGCCTCATCGCTAGAGTAAGCATGAGATTCTCCTTCGGGAGCCATTTCGATGATTTCTCCACCTATTAATTCAACGTTTCGCCCTTCCAGAATGCCGGCTGCAATGATGCGGTGGTAGTCTGCAACCGTCCATTTTACAGTCGTGACGCTCACGGCGATTACTCCTATGTTTTTATTCTGATTTTATACGCGATCGCCTATGAACCGAATTTTTTCGCTCACCCCGGGCGGTTGAAACCGCGTATTGTCAAACAAAACCCGACGAAAGCCGGTTGAAGACTCGATCGCACTTAAAACTCCTATCCCCCGCCGCTAACTCCCTCCAATCGCAGGAAATGCACGGTGCCCGGTACACCCCCCGCTACCACTGTCACCCCATCAGGCGCGATCGCACAGCAATCAAACCAATTATCTCCGGTGAAACTAGCAATTTCTTTGCCGCTAGCCAGATCCCAGATTCTTAGGGTCTTATCCAATGAAGCCGAAATTACTCGTTTGCCGTCGGGTGCGATCGCGAGTGCCTGTACAAAGCTAAAATCCTCGGTGAGGGTTTGAAGTTCCCTGCTGCTGTCTGTGTCCCAGATTTTCAGCGTGTTAAGTTGTGGAACCGAAATCCCTATCAAGCCGTCGGGTGCCATCGCCACTGCATATACATAGCCAGTATCGGTGAGAGTTCTCAGTTCGGTTCCGCTGAGCAAATTCCAGACTTTTACGGTGTTATCGTCTGAAGCCGAAATTGCTGTCAGGCCGTCGGGTGCGATCGCGACTCCCCTTACCGAGTTAGTATGACCCGTGAGGGTTCTCAGTTCGCTGCCACTGGCCAAGTCCCAGATTTTTAGGGTGTTATCGTCTGAAGCCGAAATCGCTGTCAGGCCGTCGGGCGCGATCGCGACTCCCCTTACCGAGTTAGTATGACCGGTGAGGGTTTGAAGTTCTCTACCTGTCTCAATGTCCCAGATTTTTAGGGTGTTATCGTCTGAAGCCGAAATCGCTCTTTTGCCATCCGGTGCGATCGCGACTCCCCTTACCGGGTCAGTATGACCGGTGAGAGTTCTCAGTTCTATGCCAGTGTCTGTGTCCCAGATTTTAAGGGTTTTATCCGATGAAGCCGAAATTGCTCGTTTGCCGTCGGGTGCGATCGCCACTGCTTGTACCCCGAAATAATGGCCGGCGAGGTTACGCCAACATGGCCCCACTATTAAATTCCACCTCAAAGGTCGCAGCCAAGGACTATTTTTCGACTGCTTGGCTTGTTCCAAGATCCTCTGAAACTCAGGCTTTTCAAAAGCAAGCAATCTCCCCCATAATTGACCTGCTAATTGCGTTTTATCCTTTTCCAAAATTGGCGCTGACATGTGAAGTACCTGTTGAATCCAGTAGAGATAAGTTTGACTTTGCTCCGGCCCATCCAACAATTGAGAATCTATCGCTAAATCATAATCCTCAATTAACGCTTGAAGCCCCAAATCATCCAGTTTCGCCTCCATAAAATCGAAATCCGTTAACAACTGGTACAGCTTTTCCCCTTGCCCACTCTCTACTAAATGCCTTGGCAGAGTTTCTAAAGTATAAAGTCGCTTTTCCCGCGACATTTCCCCTAACTCTTGTTTAAACTCACTCATCGTTACAAATCCCTCAACAAATTATTACAAATCCCTGTTTATCTATATCTTTCCAATTCTAAGCGCTTCTTTAAAGTGCGTCAAATCGTCGCGCTGACTCGATCGATAAAATAAATCTGCTTTGTAACGCTGGATGTAAAATATCAGTTATCGACTTTTACCAAAGGCATAATTATGAATTTTTATATAGTTGACGTGTTTGCGGAGTCAAAGTATGCTGGCAACCAACTCGCTGTATTTTGCGGTGCGGGAGTTGCCGAACTATCTGAGGCCCAAATGCTGCTGATAGCGAGGGAAATCAATTATTCAGAAACTACGTTTATTCGATCGCCCGATCCGCGAGATGGTGGCTATGACGTGCGGATATTCACGCCCAAGAAGGAATTGCCCTTTGCCGGTCATCCGACTTTGGGAACTGCGTTTGTGTTGCAGCAAGAGATTATTCGCGAAAAGGTCGATCGAGTAATTCTCAATCTAGCCGTCGGTCAAATTCCGGTTACTTTTAATTATCACAATGAATCCGCAGATATTTTGTGGATGCGACAAAACCCGCCTAGTTTTGGTCAAGTTTTATCAGCCGAGACTGTGGCAAATGTCCTGAATTTAGAACCCGATGAAATTGATACCAACTTTCCAATTCAAGAAGTTTCGACCGGAGTGCCGTTTATAATTGTCCCCTTAAAAACTCTCGCCTCGCTCAAAAAAGCTCAAGTCAACTTAGATAAATATTTTGAGCTAGTTGATACAATGGAAGCAAAAGAAATTTTGATATTTTGCCCAGAAACTTACAGCGACGTTAATGATTTAAGCGTGCGAGTTTTTGCCCATTCATTAGGAATTCCCGAAGATCCGGCAACTGGCAGTGCTAACGGCTGTTTGGCTGGATATTTGGTAGAACATGATTATTATGGGTCAGCAAAGATTGATGTCAGAGTTGAGCAGGGTTATGAAATCGATCGACCTTCTTTGCTGTTGTTACAAGCTGCCAAAAATGAAGGGGAAATAGCAGTTTTGGTTGGCGGTAAGGTGGTGATGGTTGCTAAGGGAGAATTTGTGTAGCTGATTCAATGGGATTTTTTTTTTACCGCAGATGCACGCAGATATGTACAGCCCGGTTGAAATTAGATTTTGGCGATCCAGGAAATGAATTGTATGTTGTATAATGTAGTTAAGATTAGGAATAATCATCAAAAACTATGACGGCAACAATCCAAGCTAGAGAAGTTACTCTCTCCTACTTAAGGGAAAAATTTAATATCCAACTCGTTGATGACGACCAATTTTTTCGTGAATGGATTGACGAATTACCCGAAATCAGCGAATTTGAAAAACAATTTCTCGATCAAGTGAAAGCTAGCTATTTCAACTTAGTCGAGTATCCTCCCATGCTAGAAACTACCGTCAAAATGGTAGTCTTATCTCCCTTGCTACATTTTGCAGGTTTCTATTTACCTCCCTTTCATATCAAAGCTGAACCTGAAGTAGAAATTTTCTTTGAAGACGAAGACGAGACAATTATCAGAGGTAGGATGGATGTCCTGGTTTTAAAACAGCAGTTTTGGGTAATGGTTATCGAGTCAAAAAGCGCTCAAATTTCCATAGAAACAGGATTAGCGCAAATATTAGCTTATCTGCTGGCTAATCCTAATCCTAGCATGGCGTCCTTTGGAATGCTAAGCAACGGCAGGAATTTTCAGTTCATTAAAATGACGTATCAAGGTACACCGCAGTACGGTTTATCTAATTCCTTTGATTTGCGCGATCGAGGAAATGAATTGTACAATGTACTCAAAATTATGAAGCGAATCGCTCAAATTGTGAAATATTACACATAAAAAAGGATTAATTCACATGGTAAGTTCAGTAAATCATAGAATTGTATGAGGTAGCTCATATTCATTGATTCGCGTGATTGTTAGGCTGAAAAAGTCATCAATCAATACCAGAGACTTTCCAATGCTGCAAAGATTTTCGCGGACTTTAAATGTATCCCCTGACGCTTCTGAAGCCCTGCTTTCACTTCCATTAACCAGCTTGCTGGATTCACCGGAATTCAATCAATTATTCGCAAGTCTGGATAGTGGTTTGCTCAAAGAAACTTTGCCAACGGCTGGAACTGTTTTAGCTCAAAAGCTGCCGCGTTTTTACGACTGGTTGCAAACAGAACTAGGAATTAAAAACGTCCCTGAGAGTCCCGATCATACTACGAAATGGGTAATCGGTTTTTTGAAGAATCAAGAAAGTTTAACTCGTTTAGTTGATCTGCACAAATCAATTCCTAGACAGGCATTAGAACGAGCGATACCTCGTTTAGTTAGCGCCTTTGATGAGGTTCAACCCACCGCTGTAAAGCAATAATGGGAAAAAGCGATCGCAGCACTTTGTCTGGTTCTGGCAGTCGCAGCGCGGGAAAATCAGCCATCTGCAGCCTGAAGCAATTCTGTCTGAGTTTAAACAAAGCGCTTTTTTCGGAAAATTTGCAATTGAGTGCGATCGATCTGAACGACTACTGGCCGCCGTTTGTTGAGGACGATCGCATTGTGTCTGTTTAGCAAAAGCAACTGAGCCAATATTGCCACAATCGCGCGTCTTTTGAGAAACTTGCCTTCAAAACGGGCCATTCGGACGATCGCCTCTTCGATTTTATAACAACAGTTGTTGCCTTTCGGGGAAATGACAAAAATCGTTCCCGGTATGTAATCGCCTTCATTTGCCCAGAAAGCATACCTTTCGCCTAAAGTAAAATAGTGAAAAACATTGTTAGCGGTGGAAGTTTTAGCTAACTTTTCCGAAACGCCCAAAGAATTAAAAATTACAGTGGATCTAATATAATCCGGGTATTTTGCTGCTATTTGCTGAGCAACTTTGCCGCCCAAACTTTCTCCGATGACATCGGGCGGATTCCCGCTGTAAAATTGCTGCTTTATCCAATCAATAGCACCCGCAGTTTGCGCTGATTTTAACTGGCGTTCTAGTTTTGCCATAAATACATCGGGCGTATCTTCCAAAACGCGCTCGAAAGGATACCAAGAACCGTAGCCGCGAATCACTAAAACAGGTGGATTATTGCTAGAAATGGGAACGCGACTTTCAGCATAAAAACCAGTGCGAGAGTCTTCAAACACTTTTTGTATGATATAATTTCCATCAATAACTTGCCCTTCTTCGTGCCGAATGTAAATTGAAGGATTATTGGGTTTAAAAGTATCGTGCAGTTGGGGTTTGGCAAATTTTTCATACAGGGAATCTAGCAAGTGCCTTCCCGTTTGGCGATCGACAAAATCTGATTTTGTTATTTTCATCCCAAATCTCATTTTTAACTGCTTGTGGGGGGAAAACGCGGTATTTTTGCAAAATACCTTTACCCAGATTTGGTAGGGGCGGGTTCACCAACCATATCTAACGATTACCGACAATCTAGATAAACCCGCCCCCCACCACCGATAACCTAGGTCAACCCGAAATTTGCATCGCATCGGAAAATGTACATGATGATTTATTGTTCGGTTCGGGCGGGTTTTCGAGATTGTTTGTTTCAGGCAATTATTGTTTGTAAAACCCGCCCCTACAAGCACCCGGTACATGATGATTTATGGTTCGGTTCGGGCGGGTTTTATGGATTGTCAATTATTGGCAAATATTGTCGGTGAAACCCGCCCCTACCAAATCCGCCAAATGTACATCGGATTTATCGTTGGGCGAGGGCGGGTTTGATAGATTGTCAATTATTGGCAATTATTGTAGGTAAAACCCGCCCATATCAAATCACTTTTACAAAACTCGCAATGTGCTAGCAACACTATCGACTGCTTCCAGCGCGCGAATTTCATCGAGTGCTTGTTGAAAATTCCCTTCCCTAACATCGTGAGTCACGACGACAATTTCTGCTAAATCGCCGTGGATTCCCGTCTGCACAACTGATTCCAAACTAACTTTGTGGTTGCCGAAACAAGTGCCGAGTTTGCCAATTACCCCAGGAGTATCGCGCGTCAGAAAACGGGCGTAAAAGCGAGTAACAAGTTCCTGCATCGGAGCAATTTTGCAGTAGTGTTGGTGACTGCAACTCAGCAAAGGATGGGGAATCGGAACAGTTTCGGTTTTCAGGATGGCCGCCACATTCATGATGTCGGATACTACGGCGCTAGCTGTGGGACCCGCACCGGCACCGCGCCCGTACAGCATCAATTGCCCGATCGGCTCTCCTTCGACTAAAATTGCATTGTAAACCCCGTTAACACTCGCCAGCGGATGAGTTTTCGGCACAAAACTTGGATGCACTCGAATTGACAGCAGTTCGCTTTCTGCCTCCGCTTGCTTGCCATTGTAGCGGGAGGTTTCTTGAGCAATAGCCAACAATTTAATCACAAATCCCAGCTTGTCGGCGTAGTCAATATCAGCCGCACTAACTTTTCTGATACCTTCGCAATGAACATCTGCTAATTTGATGCGTCCGCCAAAAGCTAGCGAGGCTAAAATAGCAATTTTATCGGCCGCATCTAATCCATCTACATCTGCTGTGGGGTCAGCTTCAGCATAACCTAATTGCTGAGCGTCGGCGAGCACTTCGGCAAAGTCTGCGCCTTCTGTTTGCATCCGCGTCAGGATGTAATTAGTTGTGCCGTTGACGATGCCGGTGACTGTTTGAATGCGGTTTGCACCTAAAGATTGTTTCAGGCTTTGAATGACCGGAATGCCGCCGCCGACAGCAGCTTCTAGCATTACGTAAACGCCTTTTTTGTTGGCGGCCTCGAAGATTTCATTTCCGTAGCGGGCGATAACTGCTTTGTTGGCAGTGACGACGTGCTTGCCGCTGGCAATAGCCTGTAAAATGAGCGATCGCGCCGGTTCCAATCCGCCAATCAGTTCTACTACAATATCAATTTCCGGGTCAGTTGCGATCGCTTCTAGGTCAGTTGTCAGCACATTTTCTGGCAATTGTAAAGACCGAGTTCGAGAAATATCGCGCACTCCCACCCGATAGATTTCCAATTCCTGCAACAGCGGATGGCGGCCATCTGGGGAGAGCAAAATCTCTGCTGTTCCCGCGCCAACTGTACCCAAACCTAACAAACCAATTTTGAAAGCCACGACTTTGACCCGTAGAAACTCAATTAAGCCACAACCATTGTAGGCTATTCGCGTACCGGAGCAATCAAAATAGTATTGTAGGGTACGCATTCCCTACCTTATATCAAATCCGTTAGCGTCGGAATAGTAAATTCGAGTTCACTGTTGACTGTTGACTGTTGAGGGTTGAATGTTCACTGTCAACAGTCAACAGTCAACAGTCAACATCATTCCGGTGTTACCGGAAATGATATTACAAGTCGGATATAATTGGCCTACAAACAATTGTAGGGCGAGCCAAGCCCACCCTACAAATCAGATTAAATCAGGTAACACATTAATAAGTTTCAACGTGCCAACGGTGTTCTTTCTTCAACTGTTTCTGATAGGCAGCCCAGTCAACACCGTACTTGCCAGCCGCGGCCGACATTCCCTCATCAATTCCGCCTTCCATACCCTTCAAACCGCAGATATAAGTGTGAGTATTCGGCTTTTGAACCAATTCCCACAATTGGTCTGCGTTCTCTTGAATCCGGTTTTGAATGTACATCTTGCCGCCGTCAGCATTCTTTTGCTCGCGGCTGATGGCATAAGTCAAGCGGAAATTATCGGGGAACTCGCGCTGCAATTGCTCCAACTCTTCCTTATAAAGAATGTTGGGAGTGTAAGCAACTCCAAAGAACAACCAAGCTAAACCTCTGAATTTGTAATCGGGGTTGTTTTCTTTAAACATCCGCCACAAATAAGCCCGGAAAGGAGCAATACCCGTACCGGTACCCATCATAATCACGGTGGCTTCCTCGTCGTCGGGCAACAGCATTTCCTTGCCTACGGGGCCGGTGATTTTGACATCATCCCCAGGTTGCAAACCGGTGAGAAAAGTCGAACAAACACCAAAGACTTGTTCACCGGTCTCTGGGCTTTTGTACTCTAGGCGGCGCACGCACAGCGAGACTGTTTTGTCGTCGAGGTGGTCGCCGTGACGGGTGGAGGCGATCGAATACAGCCGAATTTTGTGAGGTTTGCCGTTTTTATCCGTGCCATCGGGAATAATCCCGATACTTTGACCTTCGAGATAGTGCAAATTGCCTCCAGAAATGTCGAAGGTGACGTGGCGGACTGTGCCGTCGCCGCCTTCTCTGACTAATTCTTCTGTAGAAATGCACTTACCAATATAGGGATTGGCCGGCTTGTAGAGGTTAACAGGAACCTGAACTTTTTCCTTGGCTTGAGTCATGGGCTTAGTTTCTTCTCCAGATTTCTGACTCTGTAGCCCTGCTTCTGGTGCGACTTTGCCATTTGTTTCGGGAGCGCTGTTTGAGGGGCGGATGCTGACAATTCTTCCACCCATCCGAGCAATCCGGCGCATTTCCTGATTCATGCGATCGTAGGGCACGGAGATAAATACGCTGCCGCTACGGCGAATCGGGTTATTTATTTGGTCAGTTGCTTGGCTCTGACGCATACCCTCCACTTCGTAAACAAAGATGCGGCTGCCTGATTCTGAGTTTGCCGCTCCACCAGATAAGCTTGGACTGTACATTTGTTGATTTTCCTTCACGATACAGAGTTATAAAGAAAGAGAATGTGACGTTAGACTCAATTTACTTTTTTCTTAAGGCCATCGGGACTAATTGGCCGCGCCAATTTCTGGGCCTCGCCACGCCGTCCGTAGTGTTGAAGTTGCGATCGCTCGCGTATCAAATCCCTACTAGCCGAACGCCGCGCTCACCGAGCCCTATTGCGTTCGGCTGTTGACCTATAGCTATTGTTGTCTGCGTACTGCCAACATTTTACCCGATCGGGGGATCTGCCCCGCTAAGTCGTTCTGATTTGGGGATTCGGGGAGAGGGGGAGAGGGGGAGGGGGAGAAGCCAGAGGGTTCGAGGATTTGACTCTTTGGGGAATACGGGATTGAAATATACAATTTAAAGGCAGTAGAGCCTAAAGGAAGATTTCACCAGTTAATAAGGTTGAGCTTGTAGGGGGCGGACGCATTCTGGTAAGATTAACCGCTAAAGTTAGTATTAATTACTTGCCTTGAAGATTGCTTGGGTCTTCCCGGGCAGGCAGTCAACTCACTGCTGTATGCTGGTGAGAACTTGATCCTCTCGGGGTAGCAAAGCAGCACAAAGCCTGCTTGTAGCTACCTGCGGGCTGAAATTTTGTGGAATCTAGACTTGAGTTAGTTAGTAAACCGTGATTGTTTTAGAGGGAAACTATGACCAGTAAGCCGGATCGCGTGGTTTTAATTGGCGTTGCCGGAGATTCCGGATGCGGAAAATCTACTTTTTTGCGCCGATTGACAGATTTGTTCGGGGAAGATTTCGTGACTGTAATCTGCCTCGACGACTATCACAGTCTCGATCGCAAGCAGCGCAAGGAAACAGGGATTACAGCCCTTGACCCCAGAGCGAACAATTTTGACCTGATGGCCGAGCAAATGAAGGCGCTCAAAGAAGGTCGGGCGATCGACAAGCCGATCTACAACCACGAAACCGGTATGATCGACCCGCCCGAAAGGGTAGAGCCGAATCACGTGATTGTGATTGAGGGGCTGCATCCGCTGTACGACGAGCGAGTTCGATCGCTCCTCGACTTCAGCGTCTACCTCGACATCAGCGACGAGGTAAAAATTGCTTGGAAAATCCAGCGCGACATGGCGGAACGGGGCCACCGTTACGAAGACGTGCTGTTTGCGATCAATGCTCGCAAACCGGATTTTACCGCCTACATCGACCCGCAAAAGCAATATGCTGATGTGGTAATTCAAGTGTTGCCGACCAACTTGATCAAAGATGACAAGGAGCGGAAAGTTCTGCGCGTGCAGATGATCCAGCGCGAAGGCATCGCCAATTTTGAGCCTGCGTATTTGTTTGACGAAGGTTCAACAATTAACTGGGTTCCTTGCGGCCGCAAGCTGACTTGTTCCTATCCCGGAATTAAGATGTACTACGGGCCTGATGCTTTCTACGGTCACGAAGTCTCGATTTTGGAAGTAGATGGTCAATTCGAGAATCTCGAAGAAGTTATTTACATCGAAAGCCATTTGAGCAAGACTTCTACGAAGTATGAAGGCGAGTTAACTCACCTGTTGCTCCAGCACCGCGAATATCCTGGTTCTAACAATGGAACTGGTTTGTTCCAAGTGTTAGTGGGATTGAAGATGCGGGCTACTTACGAGAAGTTGACCGCAAAAGAAGCGAAAGTGGCTATGAGTGTTTAGAACACAGACATGAAAGATTTGGGAGGCGCAATTGCGCCTCTTTTTTTGTGGAGAAATGAACCGCAGAGGGCGCAGATGGCGCAGAGTAGAGTTAGGGGAGGGTGTTTGGAAGTAGAGATTTTAAGAAGGTTTTTCCGGCTTCATTCAGGTCGCTATCTAGGGAAAAAGTTAGGCTGCGAACTCGGATATCGTCATTTTTTATATCTAGTGGCTGTGTGAGGTTTTGCGGGTAGATGAGAATTGCATTTTGGCACTTTAACGCATTTGCGTAAGCAACTATTTGATGAATGTCATTATTGGCTACTTTATCGGGAGCTTTGTATTTGGTATCGAGGACATACTGGACTTTACTTGTTGCAATATCGCACAGCAGTAAGTCAATCCGATCGAAATAGTTTTGGTCATGGGTGACTCGGTGTTGTTGTTTGACAAAAAAGCCTTTTGGTGTATTCGCTTTGAGCCATTCAGCGACAAATTGTTCATATAAATTAGCCATGTCTATGAGAAAAGGGAGCATTTCGCGATCGCCTGTTTCGTGACTAGGCACTGTGTTATCTAAAAAGAATCGACATAAGGCGTGTAAAAGTTGATAATCTTGATTCAAACGGTGATAATTTCTATCCATACAAGCGTCTGATTTAAAAGATTTTAATGTAACAAATCCTTGGAGTGCGTGAAAGGCTTTTCGCACAGTGGATGAAACAGATTCACGGCACAAACCGCTGCGACCAATGATGAAAAGTGTCCAAGCGAGTATTTGATTATCTTCGATGTCGCCTGTTTGTTCGTTGTAGTGGCATTTTAGTTTAACATCCCAAGGTTTTTGCAGGGCTGAGCGCAAATCGACGCGACCGCGAATGTAGGCGAGTCTTTCGGTTTTGGATAAGTAATCGCGATATAATCCTTTGCGACAGCGTTCTAAAATTTTATGAGCAAGAATGTTAGCTAATGTCTCGTAACTTTCTTCTAAAGATTGGCAATGAATCAATCCTTGGGGAAATTTGATCTTAAGGTTGTAGGCATAGTCAATCATTCCGAAGAGGTTGTTTATGGGAACCTGTGGGCGGATGGCGATGTGAAATTCTGGAGTGATGGGAATGTTGCCAACTCGACCTTTAGATTTTAAGTGCCATTGATATTGTGTTTTAAAGTTGGGAAATTCTATATCGATTTCCTTGTCATAATTATTGTGTATTTTTTGTCCTACTGATTCGGGGATTGAGTATTGTTCAAAGCTTGCGGATTTATATTCGGTGAGTTCGATGATTTGGGGTGATTCTCGTTTCATAGATGCTGTAACGCCGTGTTGGTAGTAATAATGGTAGCGTTAGACGATAAATTGCTGAATTGATATTTGATTTTATCCCAGAGAAATTCATCCATTTTTGCCTGGTTATCAAAGAAGTATTCTTCAAGGTATGGCTCGATTTCCATTTTCCAAATATCTTGGATATCTTCAGCTAAGGTTTTTGTCAAAAAGAAGGATATGCCTAATTCATAGTGTTTGTTGTTAATTGCGCGATTGACTTCTTCGAGAATGCTAGTTAATTTATCAACTGGAAAACCAGTTTCCTCTCTGTGGTGATACTGTCGCAGCACTTCATAGCTTGGATAGACGGGAATGAATGCGAAACGGCGGCGGAGTGCATTATCAACTAAGGCAATAGAACGGTCTGCGGTGTTCATTGTGCCAATAATGCGGACATTTGTAGGGATTCTAAATAGTTTACCGCTGGCTAGTATAATAGAGCGTCCTGTGTCTTGTCGGTCATCTAGGAGATACATTAACTCGCCAAATACTTGAGAGAGATTGGCGCGATTAATTTCATCAATAATGAGAACGCAAGTGTCTTCACAGGCTTCGGCTTGTTTGCAGAATTCTAGGAATCTACCGGGAACTATTGAGTAGGTTAATTGTCCGTTTTGAGTTATTGGGCGGAGGCCTTCGAGAAAGTCTTCGTAGGTGTAGGCGGGGTGAAATTGGATAATGTCTGAGAAACCGTCACCGCCGCCGATTAAGTGTTTGGCAAGTTTTTCTGCTATGAACGTTTTTCCGGTTCCGGGTGGGCCTTGGATGATGGTTTGGCCTTTGCGGTTAATGGCGTGTATCCATTGGGTTAGTTGGGTTGTTTGAAAACCAGTAATTTCTGATATTTTTTCTAGTTGATACTCTGGATTAAATTCCTTTTCATACACTGAAAGATATTGACTGAGAAGAAGCTCTGGGTTATTGTTTGCTCCGGTCAAGTTGAAAATTAATAATAAGGGAAATAGTTTTTTAAAGGTTTGTGCTATTTTTTGAATTAAGTGTTTGGCAGAATATCTTAGTATTTCCTCTGACTCAAGTGAGATCGCGACTTGAACATCAAAACCTCTAAGCCGTTCCAATTCGGTTGTTGGATAGCTATTTATTTCGGACAACATACTTTCTAATAGTTTATGAATAGATTTTTCCGGCTTCATTATGCGCTTTAATCTTTCTCCCAAATCATTGGTTGTTAGACAGCTATAAGAAAAAGAATGTCTGTGAGGAAGGTGATAACGTTTAAGAATTTCGATTAAATTAACGTTATTTCCATAATCTTTGTAGCAATTTACCATTGGCGGAAAGAAATGGTTGTTTCCAGAAAAACCAAAAGTTAATGTCTGGTTTTCAACTGTTAACATTAACTTATCAGATTGCCTACTATTAGCCCTACCGTTAAAACAGTAGTCTACACTGTAGACTACTGTCGATTTCAAAGATTGTGTTTGAATGTTGCCAAAGCTCTCCTGCTTGATATCTATATATTTTTTAATAAAATCCGGCAACTGCTCTTCTACCTGGCTTAAAATATACTTGAGTGGCACTTCTACATATTGTAAGAAATCTTTTTTGTGTTCCCGGTAAAAATCGGAAGTGGGAGTTTCATTAAATTCGGCCAATAGGTTAAATGTGTTTACTGAAAAAGGACTTTCAGGATGTACAAAAACTTGTTCCATTTTTTCTGTATCTTTAAGGTGACTCAATTGTTGTTCTTAAATTATTGTAGCCGATCGCCCTTTCCGACACCAGATATCAGAGATGCGATCGCACCCACCATCCTTACCCATATCAATAGCCCTCCCAAACCTGTAACACTGGCAAAACCGCTAACAACAGTTCCCGGAAAATTTAAACTTGCGCCGAGTGACTCAGATTTACCAAATTGTGTCTATACTAGATAATTGAATCCGGCGATCGCGACTAATAACGGGTACATTAAGATACAAAGCAGTAGCAGCAATAATGCGATCGGGTAAATCGGGAATTTGCGATCGGTCAACTTGCCTTAAAGTCAAAGCTATATTGCGATCGAAAGGAATTTCAACCAATAAGGCATCATCGCTCTCAACTTCTCTCAAGAATAGATCGAGAGTAGTTGAATTAAGCCGCCCTCTCTCGCTCAGATAGACAATTTCTGCTAATGTAATTGATGAAAAAGCCACCTGATTTCCCTCTGCTGCTATCTGTTCTATTGTCGTTCTAGCAGTCACCGAAAGTCGCTTTCTCGGCAAAGATATACCAGATCACCGCATGAGTATCAGCTACAGCACGCAGCATTAGAAATCCTCCCTTGAGAAATTCGCCCATTCTTCGCTGCGAGCTTCATCTATATCAGCGGCAGAAGGTGCAATTCCCAAGTCAGCACATAAACCCCACAACGATTTGCGGGGAGCGGGCAGAACAACTAATTCTCGTTCTATTTCAGGAACTATCCACTTAATCAATCGTAACTTTTCGGCTAGAGACAAGTGCTTAACAAGATTTAAAACCGCCTCAAAAGTCATGTTTTTTATGTTTAAATTGGTGATTGATGTAATTGTAGCATTTGGGCTGCCAAGGACAGCATCACCAGGTTTGGGTTGAGAAGATTTGTTTACCACGGTTCCCGGAAAAGTTAAAACTGTGTCGAAATTATCTAAACGTGCTATATTCAACTCCGTAAACCCTGAACTGCGCTTTCAGGTAATGCAAATTTATAAACGAGTCAACTGAATGCTCTCTACTTTTAAGAAACTAGCTTCAATTGCAATCATCTTTGCCGCCCTAAAACTTTTACTTAATTATCCACCTTTCAGAGAAATAGAAAATTATATCGCAAATAGAGACCCAGCAAGTGCCACCTTAGACAATGGAACTCTGCAGCAAAAATCCAGCAGCCCGCCTCCGGTACTTCCCAAAAAATCACCGGAGCAAAAATTCGATGTAGTAGTATATGGTGATGAAGTACCGGGGATATGTGCGGCGATATGGGCTAAGAAAACTTTAGGCGCAAAGGGCAAAGTTGCGATCGTGCGATCGAACTACGGAAGAGATCCTTTGGGCGGCTTACTCACCCGCGGCGGTTTAGCTTACATCGATTTAGATAAAATCCCCAGTTGGTACCGCCAACCCTACGCCCAATGTTTTAAGGAATTCTTAGATAAAGCCAATGCGCGCGAATCTTGCTTAGACCCAAAAAAGGCAGATCAAGCTCTCAGGCAAATGCTTTCAGCAGCAAAAGTCAAAGTTATTTCCAACTCAACTCTTACTCCCCACGTCGTAGATAAAAAAATCGAATATGCCGAAGTAAAAGGCAAAAACTTAACAATTAAAGCCAACTCTTTTATTGACGTAACTCAAGACGCTGAATTGGCAAGAAAAGCAGGATTATCTTATTATACAGGATATGAATCTCAAAATATCAAATCCAAAAATGAAACTTTAGCAGTTTCTGTAGTTCCGAGAATTACAGGTATAACGATGTCCGAGTTCCGCAGAATAGAAGATGAAATTCTTTACAACAGGTCTTTAGTAAAAAAGATTAAAGAAAGCATTACAAAATCTAAAGATCCGGCCAGTACAAAATTCTGGCTGAGGAATTTCTGGAGTACGATTTATCAGCCATATACAGACGGCTACGATATCAGAAGCGTAGCCATAGGTGCAGCGTATCACATAGACAGAAATCTGCCATTTAGTCAAAATAAAGGATTCTTTTTTGATAAAGGCAATGTCTGCGTTTATAACAACAATGTGCTCTCCTGGAACGGGTTTCTGTTTAAATACCAAGTAGACCAAATCATGAAGATGGAAGCTAACGGCAGAAAACCGACTCCTGAAATGATTAAAGAAATGTCACATCTCCAACACTGGCTACAAAAGAAGTCTGGTAAAGATGTGAGAGTATTTATTCCCGACGAGATTTATATCAGGCAAACTTTGAACGTTCGCGATGTGGTAGATCCGCTGACGGGGAAGGAGATTATCAAAGGAGGAACAGTACCCGAAAAGTCGATCGGCAGTTTTTCCTACGATTTCGATATGCGGGGCGGAGTCAAGAATTTATCTGCGAGAATTCCGCCGCTGCCTGTGTATAATTTCGGCATAGAAAGCGCTTTGGCTAGCAAAGTGAAGAATTTAGCCATTGTCGGGCGATCGTCCGGTTATGTTGGTATGGCTGTATCCGTCGGGCGAATTGCGACGGTGAATATTTATCAAGGACAGGGTGTGGGCGTGGCGGCTGCCTTGGCTAGCAAGTTCGGCGTACCTCTGAATTCGATTACTTCCGCTGAAACGAAAAAAACTCTGGAGACTTTAACGGGGAAAACTACGTATTTGTCGGGGAGAGATACGAGTTATGGGGTGGATTATAAGGAGGTGAAGTAATCGAGGTATAGCAGGAGCCCGTGTTGCTATACGATGTTAAATCCCGCCTACAAACTAGAAATTTTTGTTTGAGTTTGAGAACAAAAAACGCAATTCCTGGAGTTGGATAACTGTTATTTATTGCGATTCTTAATTATTGCAATTTGTTTTACCAGTAGGACTAAGGCAAAAAGAAAACCGATTTCTCTGCAAAATCGTGGCTTTCTCCCAGAGAATGCAGGTTGTGGATTAGGGATTTCTGTCAAATAAGATATTAAAAAGATTTAACCACTGAAGATGTCGAAACCTCATATTCGACGGCGCAAGATTCCCCAACTCTTAGATATCATCTCGATCTTCGCTCTGCTGCTGCTCGTATTCTGTAATAATGTTCTGAATATCCTCTGCTGCAATATCGACTTGTTCTGATTTGGTGTAAAGGGTCAGCAAAATGATTCCCGTTGCTGTTTGGACGTAGTAAATTAAACGGTATCCACCACTTTTACCTTTTTGAGTGTCGCTATTTCGGACTCTCAACTTGAAGACTGCATAACCCACTCCAGCAATTCGATCTCCTGGCAGTTCTCCCCGTGTGAGTTGTTCGATAATGGGTTGAATATCATTGCGAATGCTGCGGTATTTTTTTGCAAGAGTGCGTAAATTGCGATTGAAGGTTGGTGAAACTATAACTTGAATTAAGGGCAAGTCAGTCATTTTCAATTCCTTCCCACATTTGAGCAACCGAAATGGTTTGCCCAGTCATGGCTTCGTGCCAAGCTTGCCGAAAATCTTGTAGAAGCGCTGCTTTAGATTGGCCCTCTCCGTCAATTTCTGAGGGTTCTGAAATACTAAAAGAATTAGCAGGAGGCATCGCTTGGATTTCTGCTGAGAAAACCTCTGGCAGATTATTTTGCGAAATGATTACCCCCTGACGTTGCTTTTGGCTTAGAAACTCTATAAAACTCGCAACTAATGCCAGATGTTCTGGAGAGAGTCGATCGAGCCATCGATCGATTTGATGTCGAAGTGCAGCTACATTCATAATGCCATCAAACCTTTTAATTTTACCTTCATTTTAACGTAAACCCGCCCCGCCTTGAATATCGCTCTTCCCTCTGCCTCTGACGCGGATGCGGTTCAAAACTCTTCTCCTCCCTTCTATGGCACAATCATAAATAAGATCAAACTCTCAAGCCACCATGACCGCAAACCTACCACCCCAATACGACCCCAAAGCCACCGAAGCGAAGTGGCAAAAATACTGGGAAGACAACCAAACCTTCAAAGCTGACCCCGAAGCCGGAGGCGAACCTTACTGCGTCGTCATCCCGCCGCCCAACGTGACCGGCAGCCTCCACATGGGACACGCTTTTGAAGAGACGCTGATTGATGTCCTCGTCCGCTATCACCGCATGACTGGACGCAATACGCTGTGGTTGCCGGGAACGGATCATGCTAGCATCGCAGTTCAAACTATTCTCGAAAAGCAACTCAAAGCAGAAGGCAAAACTCGCCACGATTTAGGCAGAGAAAAATTTTTGGAACGGGCCTGGGAGTGGAAAGCGGAATCGGGCAATACTATTACTAATCAATTACGCAGTTTGGGCGTGTCTGTTGATTGGTCGCGCGAACGCTTTACGATGGATGAAGGCTTATCCGCTGCGGTTTTAGAAGCGTTTGTCCGTTTGTACGATGAGGGGCTGATTTATCGCGGCAATTACTTGGTGAATTGGTGTCCGGCGAGTCAGTCTGCTGTGTCGGATTTGGAGGTAGACCAGCAGGAAGTTGAAGGCCATTTGTGGCATTTCCGCTATCCTTTGACGGACGGTTCTGGTTATTTGGAGGTGGCGACGACGCGGCCGGAAACAATGTTGGGCGATACTGGGGTGGCGGTGAATCCACAGGACGATCGCTACAAGCATCTTATCGGTAAAACTGTGACTTTGCCGATCGTGAATCGCGAAATCCCAATCATTGCTGATGAGTTTGTCGATCCGACTTTCGGAACTGGTTGTGTCAAGGTGACACCCGCCCACGACCCGAATGACTTCGAGATGGGTAAGCGCCACAATTTGCCGTTTATTAACATCATGAATAAGGACGGCACTTTAAATGAAAATGCCGGAGAGTTCCAGGGAAAAGACCGATTTGTTGCCAGAAAAAATGTGGTGCAGCGGTTAGAAAGTGACGGGGTTTTGGTTAAAATAGAAGATTACAAGCATACAGTACCCTACAGCGAACGCGGCAAAGTTCCGGTCGAACCGTTGCTATCTACTCAATGGTTTGTGAAGATAGACCCTCTTTCTCAACGCGCTTTAGAAGCATTAGATCAAAGTAACTCACCAGTCTTTGTTCCTGACAGATGGACAAAGGTTTATCGCGATTGGCTGGTGAAGCTAAAGGATTGGTGTATCTCCAGACAATTGTGGTGGGGACACCAAATTCCGGCTTGGTATGCTGTTAGCGAAACCCAAGGAGAAATTACTGATACAACACCTTTTATAGTTGCGAAAACTGAAGCTGAAGCTAAGGAAAAAGCTACGGCTAAATTTGGTAATGACGTGCAGCTAGCCAGAGATCCAGACGTATTGGATACTTGGTTTTCGTCCGGGTTGTGGCCTTTCTCAACTTTGGGATGGCCTGACGAAACTAAAGATTTGGATTTTTACTATCCCACAACTACTTTAGTTACAGGTTTTGATATCATCTTTTTCTGGGTTGCTAGAATGACGATGATGGCAGGACATTTTACTGGAAAGATGCCTTTTGATACTGTTTACATTCACGGTTTGGTGTTGGATGAAAACGGTCAGAAAATGTCTAAGAGTAAAAACAACGGTATCGACCCGCTGCTGTTGATTGGCAAGTACGGTACTGATGCTTTGCGCTACACTTTGGTTAAGGAAGTGGTTGGGGCCGGTCAAAATATTCGCATGGAGTACGATCGCAAAACTGATGAATCGAAATCAGTGGAAGCTTCGCGGAACTTCACGAATAAGTTGTGGAATGCGGCCAGGTTTGTGATGATGAATTTGGAGGGACAGACTCCGGAACAGTTGGGAAGTCCTTCTGGGGGAGGTGGTTTGGAATTGTGCGATCGCTGGATTCTGTCTCGTTACAATCAAGTTGTGCAAGAAAGCCGACATTGTTTGGAAAATTACGGTTTGGGGGAAGCCGCGAAGGGACTTTATGAGTTTATTTGGGGCGATTTCTGTGACTGGTATATTGAGTTAGTCAAGTCTCGCTTGCAGCAGGATGCTGAACCAAATTCTAAGAAAGTGGCACAGCAAACTTTTGCTTTTGTGTTGGAAGGGATTCTGAAACTGCTGCATCCTTTTATGCCGCACATTACTGAGGAGATTTGGCACACTCTGAC
Organism: Microcoleus sp. D2_18a_D3; assembly: GCF_036702455.1. NCBI lineage: Bacteria > Bacillati > Cyanobacteriota > Cyanophyceae > Oscillatoriales > Microcoleaceae > Microcoleus > Microcoleus sp. D2_18a_D3. The sequence continues at coordinate 9,816 of NZ_JAUBTK010000059.1, read as the reverse complement.
TCAAACAGGTGACGATCGATGTTTGGCTTTGCAAGCTTATCCTGAAGCCGATATCTCGCTAATCGATCCAGAGTTAGAACAGCAATTTGAGTTATTGTTTGGTACTATTCGCACTATTCGCAATTTGCGGGCAGATGCTGATATCAAACCCAGTGTGAAGGTGACGGCGATTTTGCAAAGCGACAACGAGAAAGAACGCCAAATCATCTCAGATGGAGGTGTTTACATTCAGGATTTGGCAAAAGTCGAAAATCTGACCGTAACTGCTAGTTTGGATGCAGATTTGGGACAGACAATTACTGGGGTTGTCGGTACTGTGCAAGTATTGATTCCTCTGGCTGGGGTGGTCGATTTGGCGGCTTTGCGTGCTAAGTTAGAGAAGAAGTTGAGCAAAGTGGAAGCTGAAATTAAGCATACTGCGGCGCGCTTGACTAATCAGAAGTTTGTGGATAAGGCTACTCCTGATGTGGTTCAGGGGGCGAGGGATGCTTTGGCGGAAGCCGAAAAACAGGCCGAGATTTTGCGCGATCGGCTAAAGTTGTTTTAAGAGTTGACTGTTGACTGTTGACTGTTGACTGTTGACTGTTAACTGTTGACTGTTTTTAGTCAATTTGTAGGGTGCGTGAGGGCGAAAAACCTGGGAATCCCAAGGAAAATATTGACTCTCACGCACCACACGCGCGATCGGCTATAATCAAATAAGATTTTACAAGGTCTTTGGTTTTTAACTTAACTATTTAGAGATTTTAGTTTGGGATCTCACTATGCTATCAATAATTTATCCTCATATCGAGAAAGTAGCAGGTCAACCCGCACGGTTGCAGCGGATACCCCGCGTGCGGGTTGTTCAGATTGTGATGGATTATTTAGCTTACGGTTGGTCAGTCGAAGAAATGTGCCGCCAGCATCCTTATTTGATGCCGTCGGAGGCTCATGCAGCGATGGCTTATTACTTCGACTTTCAATCTGAAATTGAGCAGGAGATTCGCGCGGAATGGGAGCAGGTACAACAGGAAAAATCTTTGCTTTTACCTTCACCATTTTTCGTGAGAATGCGAGCTAAGGGATTATTGTAAGTGGCAATTTTTCTGTACATGGACGTTCACATTCCCCAAGCAATTACCGAGCAGTTGCGCCGTCGTGGTGTAGATGTTTTGACTGCGATCGAAGATGGTGCGACAGAATTGCCGGATGATCAACTTTGGGAACGTGCCACTCAGCTAGGGAGAGTATTGTTTACTCAAGATATCCGTTTTAGGGCAATGGCTCAAGATTGGCAGCGTCAGGAAAGACAGTTTGCTGGTTGGATATTTGGACATCAGCTAGGCGGTACGATCGGACAATTTGTTAAGGATTTGGAACTCATTACTTTAGCCTCGGAATCTGATGAATGGATGAATGCTGTTGAGTATATTCCTTTTTAGGACGATCGCACTTCCGTGTGAGAAAAATAGTAAAAATTAGGCCAAACAAAAATTACCAATCACTAATTACCCTCATGTTATATTTAGCCCAAGTACAAAATCAGGAAAATTTAGGTGAGATAAGTCTGCAATTGCTGGCTTGCCAAAATTCTGATGATACTTGGGCTATTCTTAGTGAAGAAAGTTTCTTGACATTACCGAAAGATTTTGCTCAAAATCCAATTAACTGTGCAACGAATGTTTTAAATGAAGGAATTTTAGTATTAGCAAATGTTGACGAAAATAGCCAGGTTTTGCATATTCAAGCAGCTACAAACTGGGTACTACAATTAGTAGAGAAATATTTAACAACAGGCTTTACCCCCGATTTTTTGCAGCAAGAAGCCCAGAAAGCAGAAGATTGGAGGCAATCTCTCACTTTGCAGAGTCAAGAATTGTCTCGCCGCTTGATTGAAGTTGAAGCCCGCCGAGAACAAATTCAAAATTTAGAAGCAAAACTCCAGCAGGAAAAGCAATTGTTGGAAAGTTCGATCGCCCAATTGCAAATTCCGCCCGCTACTCCACTAATTTGACTTAAATTAACACAGCAAACCTAGGGACACGGCACTAGCGCATCCCCACAAACCTCATATGCAATTTGCTGGACATCATATAATTTGTAACTTGACAAATACCCCTTACCAGTTGCTGACTCGCCAGCAAAATTGCCTGCGGCTAAAGCACTTTTGACTTCATCCAAGCGGCGGGGAGACACAGCAGTTTCTGAGAATTGCTAACATAAGCCCGCTTCTGAAACACATCATATTGATTGCGTTCGATCGCATTTAAGATCCTGCTGTACAGCATGGTAGCAGCCCAAACAGTCCAGCGGATATCGGGACTGAGCACTTTAATTCCCGGTTCGGCGCTGGCGTATAATTTGCGAGCTCGCTGAATTTGAAACCGCATCAATTCCCGCCAGCGGTTGTCAATTACACCGTTGAATAAATCTTCTTCCGTGTAGTTAAACAAGGCTAAGTCTTCTAAGGGAATGTAAATGCGGCCGCGGCGGGCGTCTTCTCCGACATCGCGCAGAATATTAGTCAACTGCTTGGCAATACCGAGGGCGATCGCTTCTTCTTTGGGAATTCTATTCCCCCAGTGCCAATTCCAGTTAGCAGCGGAGCTCGATTCGCCTACACCCATGACAGACATCGACATCAGCCCGACAGTACCCGCTACTCGATAACAGTAAAGATTGAGCTCTTCAAAAGTTTCGTAGCGGCTGCGGTACAAGTCCATTTGCTGGCCCGCAATCATTTCTCGAAACGGCCCAATGTCGATCGGGAAACGAGACAGCGTATCCACCAACGCTACGTCGTAGTCGTCGTGAGGATGGCCGGCAAACACAGATTCTAGGCGTTTTTCCCACAGATTGAGGGTTTCAGGGGTCGTTGCATCAGAACCCGGCCCGTCTACGAGTTCGTCGGTGCGGCGGCACCAGACGTAAATCGCCCAAATCGCCCGACGCTTGGCTTCGGGCATGAGTTGAGTGCCTAAATAAAAATTTTTGGCATAACTCGCCGTGACTTGGCGGCACAGTTCGTAGGAGTCATCAACAGAGGCCAGAGTTCTCATGCACTGGAGTTTTGACAGTTGCAGCATCCGAGAATAAGAAATTTAAAGATTAGAATTGACATTCCCCCGTTTAGAAAACGGGAGATTTTTTACGTCTTTATGAAAAATTCTTAATTTTTCATTTGTTATTGGCCGTTGAAATAGCCTGCGCTGTCAGCTTACCAGAAAGCACGGCACCTTCCATACTCGCAAGATAACGCTGCATTGTATAATCCCCCGTTAGATAGAAATTGCTAATGGGAGTTGTTTGTGTGGGACGGCACTGCTGGCGTCCGGGAGTGGCTTTGTAGACGGAACGTGGGGTTTTGACTACGTGATATTTGAGCAGTTTGGCGGGTTCTGGGATTTGATCGGGAAAGAGTTTTTCTAACTCGACCATTGTGGCTGCGACGATATCTTCGTCAGATTTGCCGATCCAGTCTTTGGCCGGTGCTAAAACCAGTTCCAGCATTGATTTGTCTGGGTTGGCATATTCGCGGCAGGTGTTGCTCATGTCGGCGTAGACGCTCAGCAGGGGCGATCGCGAGAACAGCAAATGGTCAATGTCAGTTAATTTGCGATCGAACCACAAGTGTACATTAATGACGGGTACTCCCTCCAAGCCTTCGAGCTGTTTGAAATAATCCATTTCGCCCCAAGGTTTCGGCATCATCAGCTTCAGCGGGTCAACCGGCATCGCGGAAACGTAAATATCGGCCGTCAGAATTTCTGACTCTGCCCCTTTTACTCCCCGAATCTGGAAGCCCCGCACCGTGTTGTCATCGTTGAGCAAAAACTCGCCGATAGGTGCATTCAGCCGTACTTCACCGCCTCGCTCAGTTATGTAGTCTACCATCGGCTGACACAACCTTTCTGTGGGGGAACCGTCTAAAAAGGCCATTTTCGAGCCGTTTTTCTCTTGCAAGAAGCGGTTGAGGGCTGTCAGCAGTATGGTTGCAGATATTTCGTGGGGGTCGATGAAGTTGAGCGCCTTGGACATGGCGATGAATACTTCTTTTTCGACTCTGGGGGGGACGTTTTGTTTTTTCAGCCAGTCGGAAAACGAGTATTTGTCCATTGCTTCGACATAGTTTTGACCCTGAAGCATGGCCGGAATCAAACCGATGCCAAAGCGGATTTTTTCGGGCCAGGTGAGCATATCGTTGTTGCTCAAGATGGCTGCGACGCCGTTGAAGGGGGCCGGAAGGTCGGGAAAGTCAAAGCGGGAATAGGTTCCGGGGGTTTCCGGCTGATTGAAAATCATGCTGTGTTCTTTCCATTGCAGCCGGTCTTCAATGTCAAGTTCTTTGAAGAGTTGGAGCATATTCGGGTATGCGCCGAAGAAGATGTGGAGGCCGGTTTCGTACCAGTCGCCGTCCGCATCTTTCCAGGCGGCAACTTTGCCGCCGAGTACGTCCCGACTTTCTAGGAGGATGGGGGTGTGGCCCGCGTCGGTAAGATATTTAGCGCAGGAAAGTCCTGCTAAGCCTGCTCCGGCGATCGCAACTCGCATTTGATACTACTTGGCCTCTGTGTTCGCTTCGGTTTAATTATACTTTACAACTCGTTACATTTTTTTGGGAAATCTGTAGGGACACGGCAGTGCTTGGATGTGTGTCAACTTAAGGTTAAACCTTTTCAGAGACTGCTGTTTGACTATTAAGGCCAGATCCCCCCTAGCCAAGGGCGGGCACGGGGGCACCGCCCCTACGAAGGGGGGGACAGGAGTCTTCTCAAAGTCCCCCAACAACCAGGGGGATTTAGGGGGATCTAGACTTAGTGTAAAAACGAGATTTATCAAGGCTTTCAGGCTTAAGTTGACACTCCTTGGGCATTACCGTTTTCGGTGCGGGGCGGGGTGGTCAGAAACCGGGTTTTTTACGACCCTACTTCGTTGTTACCCATAGATTCGGTAAAAAACCCGGTTTCTTTGGTGTGTATGCCTAATTCCTGACTAACGGAAATTTAGCAATAATTGCTATCATAAATTAAGAGCGAATTTTGATTAATTGCTTAATTTTATGGCACAAACAATTCAAGCTAAAAATGTCGCGTTGAACGATTTGGAAACCAACTTCAAAATTGAGTGGGTTGAGGATGACCAATTCTTTCGCGAGTGGCAAGATGATTTGCCAGAAATCAGTGATTATGAAAAACAACGATTAGACAGAGTGAAGGCAAGTTACAGGAATTTGCTCAAACATCCGCCACTTCTAGAAAATACAGTCAAAATGGTTGTGCTGTCTCCTTTTTTGGATTTAGCGGATTTTTATCTGGATCCTTTTCATGTTACTTCCGAAAAATCTGTAGAAATTGTGGAGGAAGATGAAGGAGTGATTGTCAGTGGACAGTTGGATATTTTGGCTTTGTTTCAGGAGTTTTGGGTAGTAGTTATTGAATCTAAGAAAGCGGCGTTTTCTTTGGAAGTAGGCATCCCGCAGTTACTAGCTTATATGTTAGCTAATCTGAATAGCGATCGACCTACTTACGGATTGTTAACGAATGGGGCAGATTTTCTATTTGTCAAGTTAGTTAAGCGGGAAACAGCACAGTACGCTTTTTCTCGGAAGTTTTACCTTTTCAATCCGGGGAATGATTTGTACAGTGTGCTGAGTATTTTGAAGCGCCTCGGTCAATTGAATGTTGGCAATAAAGTTTAGTGGGGGAATCAGAAACCGGGTTTTTGCGAAAATCTTTGGTTTTCACCCGCAGATGTGGTGAAAAACCCGGTTTCTTGGGCGTAGTCGATCAATCAGAAACCGGGTTTTTGCGAAAATATTCGTCGCTAGCCTTGAATCTCGGTAAAAACCCGGTTTCTTGGGCGTAGTCGATAAATCAGAAACCGGGTTTTTGCGAAAATATTCGTCGCTAGCCTTGAATCTCGGTAAAAACCCGGTTTCTTTGCTTGGAGTGCATAAGTCCTGAAATTGATGATTTTAGGTTTGCCCGGTTATCCCGCAAAGGTGCGATAGGCTTCCAAAGCTGCTTGTTTGACGGTTTCTGGCACAATCGGAAAAGTAGTCAAAATATAGGCAAATTCGGCTTCGGTTAAGCCGTAAAGGTGGGCGATGATGCCGTCTAATTCTGCTCGCAATTTAGCGCGTTCTGTTTCATCTGTAACACCTTCTCGGTGCGAGTTTAAGCCGACTTCTTGGGCTAATTCGTCAAATTCTGGGGCGGTGCAGATTAGTTTGGCGGCGCGCTGTACGATGTCGGAGAAGTATTTGTCACCTGATGTTAATCGCGGTACAGGAAGTTGGTAAACATAGAAAAAGTTGATGTTTGCTGAAATTCGAGATCGAAGTGGATAATCAATTACATAGCTATTCATCACTGACATAAAAAATAGTTCCGCTTGACAATCTGGTTTTAGCTGTTCGCTATATCTTATGACTGCCGTTGGCAACTTATTATTGCAAAAAACTTCTCTTGGCAACATAGTCATAATCATTGTTCGTAGATTAGTGCTACTAGCAATATCTCTAAATGCCAGACGATAAGTTTGATAATCTAGCTTTTGTCCTCTATCTGTCTCATTGCGTTTCAATAATGCTTTTCGTCCTTCATCCTCATCTATCCAATACTTAGGTTTACCCCATAGATGAGTAAACTGATGAATCATTTTCCCTTCATAAAGTGGCAGTCTCCCTTTGCCTGGTTCTTGCTTGAATAAATGACTGTCATTAGTCATGTGAAATTCCGCAGTTAACCGCAGATTCCATTTCCCCTCAATCTGTTCGCCCAGCAAAGGGAATTGCAGCATTTTCTCAGCAATCCGAATATCTCCCTCATTTTTAAACTCCATCACCGACAGAGAGTCAGGAGATAAGCGACGAATCAAGTTAACAGAAATCTCAATACATTCATCTTGATTATTCAGAAAAGTATCGAGTTTTTCCACCCGAATCGCTTCTCGCGGATTGATACGGAAAGCAGCTTTAAATGACTCTGTATTTTTACCTTTCTCAAAAGTGAGCAAGCAAAATTTGAAGCGGTGATCCACTCCTTCAAAAATAAATCTTTCATTCGACAAACCAAACAGTGAATCAATCTGAGTCTCAACAAATAACATTTCCCGCAGTTGTTTAGTTCCCAAATCAGTATAAACTCCAGAAGGAATAATGATGCCGCACTCGCCATTGGGACGTAAGAGGTTAAAACATTGCTCTAGAAAAAGCTTGTAGAAGTTAATATCAGTACCAGACTTTTTGCCGTTGACAATTGAAATCTGATTTTTGTACTGTTCGGCTGAACGATAGTAAGCACTAATATGAGGAAATTCACTCAAATATTTTAACCAACTTTCAGCAATCTCTGGATTTAGCAGAATTTTATTTTGCTCTTTTTCAAAAGTTTTGATATCCATCTTGCTTTTTTTGGCTAGTTCGTTATGCTGCACAAAAAACTCTCTAGCATTTGGCTTAAAAATTTCCCAAGGTGGATTAGTAATAATCGCATCAAAACCGCCCCGTTGATGCAAAATTTCATCAAACTCATAGCCCCAGTGAAAAGGCTTCAAAGCTTCTATATCAGCGAGAGTCAGGGTACGCTTGATCGGCTTACCGCTAATCTGTGCTTGTTCAAACTTAATTTTTAACTGATTGAAATCTTCCAACAAAATTTTATTAATATTTTCGATAGCCGAGGCTTTCTTTTCGGCAATTTCATCTCGCAAACTCTGCAAGTTTTGGCTATAGGTAGTCGCATGACGGTAAATAGAAATCAGACGATTTTTCTCCTCTAATACTTGTCTGTATGTCTTGTGAAACAAATTTAACTGAGTTCCACTTCCTTCATATTCTGCGTCATCCACCCGCAGTAATCCAATTAAGGAATTCCCCGCCATAATGTTAAAATCAATATTCGGCAGCGGTTCCAAGTCGTTGACATTCTGCGCCGCCGAAACCAAGGCCAAAAACAGTCGCAGTTTAGCAATTTCCACTGCTTCGGGCATGATATCCACGCCGTAGAGGTTGTCGCTAATAATCTTTTTTTTGATATAGTAGTTAAGTGAAGTATGCTCTTTTTCGATGTCTTTTAGGTAGTCATTGAGGTAACGGTCGTTTAAAAACTTGCTTGTACCAAAGACTTTTGAATAGATATAAATCAGCGTTTTCATGGCTGCGACTAAAAACGCGCCGGAACCGCAGGCTGGGTCTAATAATGTTAAGTTTGGGAGGATTTCTGTTAGCAGGCGGCGGCAGAGATTGGCATCGAGATTGGTGAGGAGTTCGGTGATGGTTTCAAAGGTAGGGGCGGTGCCCCCGTGCCCGCCCTCTACTTGGGGTAGGCACGGGGGCACTACCCCTACAAATTGGGGTAGGCACGGGGGCACTACCCCTACAAAACCCTGGTTTGCCTCTGTAGGGGCGGTGCCCCCGTGCCCGCCCTCATTAACTCTATCGAGGATTAGTTTGTTGATTGTGCGATCGCACAAATATTCAGTAATCTCCGGTCTGGTATAATAAGCACCAAAAGCTTTTTGGTTAATGTATTTCTCAAAGATGTATCCCAAAACCGCCGGATTAATTTCGTTTTCCTTCCCGCCCACAGTATCGTCAAGATTCCAAGAATAGGCGGCAAATAACTTAAATATTTTCTCAAAAGCAGCATCGGGTATAGCGATATTCGGATAATTTTGTTCGATGGGATGTTCTAGAAACAGTCCCCCATTCAAATATTTAACATCCCCGATTAATTCTTTAACGCCTTCCTCGCGCAAATCCAGAGGTTTAGCAAATCCATCAAAAAACAGTGTTTTCAAGAATTGCGAATAAAATAAATCGGTTCCCCGCTGCTTGCTTTCGGCTAACTTTTCCTGCAAATACAGCATTTTGCCGCTGTCGATAAATCCTTTGCGCTGCAAGAAATAAACAAACATCAAGCGGTTGAGTAAAACCGAAGTATACCAGCGTCTGTCTGTTTCCTTGTCAATGCCGCGAATCACACTTAAAAATTCAACGTGTTGCTGTTTAAACTCTTCAAAAAACTTCTTAGTAACTTGTTCGACATCCAATCCAGCCTGCAATCTTTCGACGACACCAGTAACCGAAAGCTTTTCTAATTCTTCTAAATCAACCTTTAAAGCTGTCACTTTACTCAGCAGCAAATCGCAAGGTTCCCGTTTCACGTATACATGATCGCGGGGATAAAGTTTTGTACCTTCGCGCTTTACCCAATACCACAGACATTTGGTGCGATTTTTATCAATAAAAATCAATATGTTTTCGGCAGAAATGTGGACGATTTCGCGATAAATTGTCAGTCTTTGGGCGCTGTTGGGGATATTTCCGCTATCGGCGATAATTTCATATACAACTACTCCGTTAAGTTGGGAAATGGCTTTTCGGGAATAAGTCTCGCCTTCTATTTCTAGAGGTACGGTTTTGGGGGAAGATGGATTATCCCAACCGAGTTTTTGGACGAATAATTTGTTGAATTCAAAGTCTTGGAGAAGTTCGCGGGATTCTTTAAGTGTTTGTGGCATGGTTATATATGAAGGAAGTTCGGCAACGGATTTTGTAACGGATGTAACGGATGTTTGGCAACGGATTTTGTAACGGATTTAAGGGATGTTATGGAATTAGGGGTGGGTGGTTAGAAACCGGGTTTTTGCGAGAATACTGGTTGATAGCCTTTAATCTCGGAAAAAACCCGGTTTCTTGGGCGCAGTCGATAAATCAGAAAGACGCTACTGGATTAATTAACTTGTAAAAAACGGTTCTTCCTTACTTGGTATGCCAAACTAACAATTAAAATGCCAAGTAAGTAAACATCTATTTTTGTAGTTTTCAAA